>NZ_JBLRWX010000109.1:0-10126 GCF_047921035.1 Natronococcus sp. | reverse complement strand
CCGCCGTAATTTTCGAGACGGTCTCCGGGAGCCCCACGAGGTCCGTCAACCCCTCCTCGAGCGTGCCGACGGCGACGTCGTCGACGTCCTCGGCCGAGAAGTCGAGTTCCTCGCGCACGTGAAGTACGTCGACGGTAACTGCTCGGTCCCCCGCGGCCAGTTCGCGGACGGCCTCGAGCTGTGCGTCAACCCGGTCGTCGTCGCCGTCGACCGGGACCAGAACCGTGTACATGTTCGAACCGACTGCGGGAACGCATATCAAACCACGAGTCGACGTCCGGCGCCCGGCCGACCAATGCGGAAGACCGAACTGCCTCGAGTCGCGACTGAGAGTATGGAACAGACGACCATCGACGTACGCGGGATGTCCTGTGGCGGCTGCGAGGAGAACGTCACCGACGCGCTCGAGGCGCTCGAGGGTGTCTCGTCGGCGACCGCGAACCACGAGGTCGACGAGGTTCGCGTCGAACACGACGAGGGGACGACCGTCGACGCGATCGGGAGCGCGATCGAGGACGCGGGTTACGAGGCCGACGCCTGATACGGATTGCTGTAACGATTTACCGGAGTGACCGCGGGATGGCTTGCGATCGTTCCGGAACTGACGGACAGGAGTCCGTATGCTTTTCGCGACGACAGTCGCGGGACGGAACTGGCAAACTGTTTTACGCCAGACGCTAGAGGAAGGGTATGGAAAGTCTCAACCGGATGGCGATCGAGTTGGTCGACGAAGCCCTCGACTACGCCGAGGAGCTGAACATCGGCGGCTTCGACCTCGAGAACGAGGCGACCGTGCTCGACTTCGGCGTCGAGTTCGACGGCGGGGTCGAGGCGGGACTACTGTTGACGGAGATCCAGACCGCGGGGATGGCGACGCCGAGCCACCTGCTGGGAGAGATCGACGGCACCTCGATCCCCTACGTCGAGCTGACGACCGATCAGCCCGCGCTCGCGCTGCTGTGTTCGCAGAAGGCCGGCTGGGAACTCGCGACCGAGGACTTCGAGGGACTCGGCAGCGGCCCCGCACGCGCGCTCGTCGCGCGCGAGGAAGAATTCCAGCGGGTCGGCTACACCGATGCCTTCGACCTGACCGCGCTGGCCGTCGAGAGCGACGCGCTGCCGCCGGCGTCGGCGGCCGAGCAGGTTGCGGAACTCGCCGATATCGAATCCAGCAGCGTCTTCCTGCTCGCCTACCGCACGGCGAGCCTGGCGGGAAGTATCACGTCAGCCGCGCGCGCAGCCGAACTCGCGACGTACCGGCTGACGGAACTCGGCTACGATCCTAACGACGTCGTCTCCGCGACGGGTCGGGCGCCGGTCGCACCGGTCGCGGGCGACGAGCAGACCGCGATCGCCCGGACGAACGACGCGCTCGCCTACGGCGGCCGGGCTCACCTGACCGTTCGGGAGGACGACGACGTCTTCGACTCGATCCCCTCGACGGCCGCGGACGCACACGGCCGTCCGTTCGCCGAGGTGTTCGACGATCTCGACTGGCAGTTCGAGGAGGTTCCCGCCGATCTGTTCGCGCCCGCGGCGGTCACCGTCGACGTACTCGGTGGACCGACCTACAGCCACGGCGAGACCGACGAGACACTCCTCGCGGAGTCATTCGATCTGTAGACCGATCCGACGACCGCCGTCGATCGACCGATTTTTCTCCCGATCGCACCTTCCCACGGTCGATGAGCGATTCGATCGACACCGTTCTCTTCGACCTCGACGATACCCTCTGTCGGTATCGCCGGGGCGCCGACGAGGTGCTCGAGCTCGCGTTCGAGCGCACGGGCGTCGGTCCCGTCTTCGAGCCGGCGACCTACTACGACCGGTACCGCGAGTACCTGGAGCGGACCGACGGCTTCGCCGACTTCCACGAGCGGTGTTTCGGCGATCTGGCCGTCGAGGCGGGCCACGATCGCGCTGACGGCGTCGCGGTCGCCCGCGAGTTCCGCGAGGAACGCGACCAGCGCAACGTCGAGGCGCTGCCGGGGGCGACTGCGACGCTGGACGCGCTGGCCGACGAGTACGCGCTGGGCCTGGTCACGAACGGGCTGTCCGCGATGCAGCGCCAGAAGCTCGAGGCGACCGGGCTCGAGCGCGCGTTCGAGACGACCGTCTACGCGGGGGAGGACACCGCGCCGAAGCCCGATCCCGAGCCGTTCTCGGTCGCCCTCGAGGACCTCGGCTCGAGCCCGGAGCGGGCGGTGTACGTCGGGAACTCCCTCTCGTCTGACGTTGCCGGGGCTCGGGCAGCGGGTCTGGATTCGGTGTGGATACCTGACGGAGGAGACCGGACGGATCCGGAGCCGCAGCCGAGCTACGTCCTCGAGTCGCTGTCCGAACTACGGTCTCCGCCCTGGCGGTGACGTCGCGGTGCGAAGCCGATTAGTCGGCGGGGTGGACCTCTGTGACGGTGCCGACGCCCTTGCTTCGTCCCTCGCGGAAGACGAACTTCTGACCCTCCTCGATCAGGTACGGGCGGAACTTGAACCGGACCGTGGTTTCGCCGGTGTCGCCGGGTAGCAGCCGCCCGTTCTCGGGCGAGAAGGAGGCGGCCTCGCCGATCGTCTCGAGGTGGACGACCGGTTCGTAGCCGTCGCCGATTCGGGTGGGGTGGTTCAACACCATCACCTCGGCCTCGAACTCCCGGACGGGCTCGGGGTCGGCCTCGCGAGGGAGCAACACCATCCCGCGCTCGATCGCGCTCTCCTTGACGCCCTTGAGCGCGATGCCGACGATCCGGCCGGCTCGAGCCCGGTCGACCCGGTGGTAGTGCATCTCGATCGATCGGACCTCCACCTCCTGGAAGCGGCCGTCGGGCATCGGCCCGAGCAGGAGTTCGTCGCCGGCCTCGACCTCGCCGGACATGACCGTGCCCGACGCCACGGCGCCGACGCCGGTCACGGAGTAGCTGCGGTCGACGTACATCCGGAACTCCCCGGCGTCCTGGGAGGTCTTCGGGAGCCGGTCGAACAGTTCGTCGAGGGTGTCGAGCCCCTCCATCGTGATCGCACTGGTCGTTACGATCGGGACGACCCGCTCGTTGATCTCCTCGACGGCGGCGTCGACGCCGTGGCGAGCGACCCGAAGCGGCGACTTGTCGACGTCTCGGAGCAGCCGTTCGACCTCGCGTTCGACCTCCTCGACTCGCTCGTCGGAGACGGCGTCAGTCTTCGTGATCGCGACGATCGTCGGCAGTTCGGTCGCCAGCAGGACGCCGAGGTGTTCGCGGGTCGTCTGGGTCGGCCCGTCGTCGGCGGCGACGACGAGCAGCCCGTAGTCGAGTTTCTGGCCGACGAGCCCGCGGATCGTCGTTCGAAGCCAGGGCTCGTGGCCGACGGTGTCGACGAACGAGACGAGTCGATCGGCCTCCTCGACGACCTTCGCCCGGTCAGCCTTTCGGTCCGGGTTCCGAACGTGGACGGGACCGTCGTCGTCGAAGCCGTAGACGGCGTAGGAGAGGTCCGCCGAGAGCCCGCGCTCGACCTCGTGGGGCTGGACGTCGAGGTACGCCCGCGTCGCGCCGTCGCCGTCGTCGGCTGTGCCGGTGACCAGCGATCCCACCAGCGTACTCTTGCCGTGATCGACGTGGCCGGCGGTTCCGACGACGAGGTGTTCGTCGTCGGTCTCGAGGATCGATCCGTCCCGAACCCGCGCGACGCCGACGAGCCCGCCCGAGGCGGTTCCCGCCTCGCTTCTGATCCCCCAGGTCTGGACGTCGTCGATGTGGGCGTCGGCCTCCTCGGCGAGCAGGGAGAGGACGTCCATCGACTCGGAGAACGTATCGTGATCGATACCGGCGAGCCCACCGTCGTCGGTGACGCCGACCACGTAGGTCGCCTCGCCGTCGCCCGACAGCAGGCGGTGTCGAAGTTGCGCGGCCAGGCTCTCACGGCGCCCGCCCTCGAGGTGGACGTCCCGGAGGAGCCGTTCCTTGAATTCGACGCTTCCGCCGTCCTGTTCGCCACGTTCCAGGGCCCGGTCGAGGAGGGCCCGGTCACGGCTCATGGGAGGTGGTAACTGGCGAGCCGATAAAAACTTCCCGGCGGAGGGACGTGTTAGCACGGAACTCTGTTTCCAGCTCGAACCGCCGACCGGATCGAAAACTCGAGGTCGGCGGGTAACGGTCGATTACCCCCGCGCTCGAGTCGGTAAGCGATGTCTACGATCGTCGAGTCGGGTCGGCGTTTCCGATCGGTATATCTAGTAATCAACCTCTACACGTATGATGATTTAAATAATTGTTATATCATCCGGAATGGTACCGTTGGGCGCGATGCCCTCGAACAACGACACGTTACGAACGTTCCTGACGGAGCACCCGCGACTGATCGGCGTCCTGTTCGCAGCCTGTCTCCTGCTGTCGCAGGTCGGGACGGCTGCAGCCGACGTCGGGATCGCCGGCAACGGCGGCGGCACCTGGTAGGCCGTCCCTACAGGTCCACGAACCGATCGTCCGTCGACCAGCACCATTCTTCGTCCCACCGAACCGGAATCTCGGCCAGCCGAAGGAATCGCGAGAGCGCTCCCGCGGAGACGTCGATCGGCGGCAGTTCGGTTCCTGCGAGGAAGTGTCGATCGACGTCGCCGATGTAGGGGATGTACTGGGCGCCGGGGCCGCTGTCGACGTGATGAAGCTCGAGTCGCAGCCGGTAGTCGTCGTCCCCCCGTGGCTCGATCCGGGCGGTGTTCGGGACGCCGCTGCCGGCCTGACCGACGGTGACGCTCCCGTCGCCGACGACGACGTACTGGTTGCCGACGAGGCGCTGGCTGCGGGCGATCGAGGTCGCGTCTCGGATCGAGAACCCGTTGTTCAACAGCCGCGCGACGAGCCGGCCGACGGCGATCGCGTCCCGGTTGCCGACGTCGCTGAGCGTGACGATCCCGCCGACCCCGCCCCGTTCGATCACGCGAACGCCGACGTCGTAGGATCGACAGCCGTTGATCAGGAACGCGTCGACGCCGACGTCCGCCAGCGCTCGGGCCTCGAGCGGGCCGTCCGAACAGACGAACGCGCCGTCCTCGACGTGGCCGACGTAGTGCAGAAAGTCGATGTCGGCCGCGAACAGCTCCCGAAGCTCCTCGCCGGAGACGGATCTGTGTACCCGCACCTCGAACGGAAGTTTCTCGCGTTCCCCGTAGAGGGTGCCGTCGGTCGTATCGAACTCCGGCGCCATCTGTGGATCGTTACAGACGATCGCGACCTCGACGGCGTCGCCCGAGGGCGAGCGCTCGAGCCCGTTCTCGAAGGCGCTTCGCAGGAGCTTGGTCGCGCCGATCGGGACGCCGTCGCCGAGCCACGCCTGGGCGAAGGCGTCGGTCGACGGCGGGGAGACGTAGGAGAACTCCGTTCCGGAATCGGTTCCCGCACGCGAGCGCGTGAACTCGTCGATCGCGAGCGCGGTGAGCGAGGCCGCGTCGGTCTCGGATCGACTCTCGGGGGCCGGACGGACGATCGACAGCTCGTCGGCGAGGTAGGGGAGCACGGTTGCGTTCTCCGGGTCAGCCGTCGCGTGCGTGACGAGGTTCCATCGCGGGAGGAGGTCCGCGATCGAGTCGTAGGGAATCGAGAGGACGGGTTCGAGTCGGTCGGCGAGATCCGCCTCGTACAGCTCGCCGAGTGCGAGGTCGAACCGCTCCTCGAACCGATCGCGCTCGTGGAGGTCGACCCGGTAGAGCCCCTCGGTTCGGGCCACGCAGTCGACGAAGAACACCTGCTCGAGGACGCGCTCGATCGCGCGGACGACGGAGTCGGTCGTCTCCCCGAGCGGATGGATGAACCCGTCGTCGGTCTCGAGTCGCGGGTCGGGACCGGTCTCGACCGTCGCCGCGAGGTAGTACGCCAGCGGGCTGGCGGCGTAGATCGCGGACCGGTCCGGTGGAACGACGAGGCGGACGCCCGAGTCGGGCGCCTCGATCCCCGCCGGGATTCGAACCGCCGAACCCAGATCCAGCCGGGGCGGGTGGCCGCGAAACGACGGCAGCGACCGATCGCAGCGGTGGGTCTTCAGCGCCGAGCCGAACGTCGAGACGGCACGCGCCAGATCCGCCGGCTCGGCGGTCGTCGTGACCGTCGCCGCGGGACGTTCGTGTCGCGACCGCGCCCCGAGTCGAACCGTCGTCGATCCGCCGAAGTCGAACGCCAGCCGGTCGTCGGCCGAGGCGATCGTCACCGGACTCTCGACGCGCAGGTAGAGCTTGATCGGGGCCATTAGCTCGAGGACGTACTCTCCCGCCGGGAGCCGTTCGTAGTCGCAGTACGTGGTCTCAAGCACCATCTCGCCGGTCGGGTCGCGGACGTACACGGGAACGACGTACGGAAAGACCAGCTCCGCGGCCGTCAGCTCGACGGCGCCGTCGACGGGAAAGTAGAACCCCGCGGGCTCGATCGGGCGGGGCGAGATCGGACCGTCGGTCCGGAACGGACACTGCCTGTTCTCGATCGGATCGACGACGGTGAGCCCCGCCCCGTCGTCGAACGGCTGGAACCTCGGATCGGCGGTCATCGCTCGCCGGATCGGGCGAGCCCGATCCAGTCGGTCGTGTACCCGCTCTCGTGGAGGTGCCACCGCTGCTGGGGACCGCAGTCGCCGACGCGAAGCTCGATCGTCGCGTCGAACAGCGACTCGAGACGGTCGACGAGGGGATCGTCGCGATCGACCGGCAACACGTAGTGGCCGAGCCCCGAGACGTCCCGGACCGCCTCGCAGATCGGCTCGAGGAACGCGACGGTGCCGTCGGGTCCGCACTCGTCGAGCACCGGTCGCAACGAGTCGACACAGAGGCGGAGATCGCCGGGCTCCCAGAGGGGCGCCCCGGTCCCGAACGCGCGGATCCGCGCGTCGATCGTCGCCTCGAGTTCGTCGAGGTCGGCCGGTTCGTCGACGATGGCGGGTGCGTCGGCGGCGGGAGCGCTCGCCGAGGCGACCGAACGGGCGGTCATCGCGTAGTCGACGACCTGTGCCGACGCGGCGTCGGTCGGCGCCAGCCGGTCGGCGACGATCCGTCGGTCGCGATCGAGCAAGGCGAAGAGGTGGCGGCGATCCCGGTCCGGATCGCCGAGGAGGGTCGCGCTGGCGATGTCGACGAGATCGTCCGGGACGCCCCCGGCAATCAACACGTTTCCGCCCGTTTGCTTCAGTCGCCCGAGCGTGGAGCCGACGCTGACCGTTCCGCCGGGGTCGACGACGACGTCGTGTCCGAGCACCGAGAACAGCACCGTCGCGCCGGGACGCGAGATCCCGTTCTCGCGTCGCCGGCTGAGGCGATCCAGCGCGTCGGGATCGATCGCGTCCCCGATCGCCGTCCGAACCCGGCTTCGATCCCAGCCCGATCGGTCCGCGATAGCCGACGCGACGCGTACCGCCACGGATCGCTCGTCCGACTCCGCGGCGACCGAGACGTGGGTCCACTCGTCGACGACGGAGACGTCGGTTTCGTCCGGGTCCGAGAGTTCGATCGTTCCGTTCGCGGTTATCCGGACCCGGTAGTTCGCGTACCGAAAGACGACGGTCGGCCACGAACGCTCCGGGTCGTCGGTCTCGAGCAACCGATCGAGCGCGTCGACGTCGACCGTCTCGTTCAGCGGCGGTAACTCGAGGGGCGAGCGATCGGTTTCGTCGGCGAGCCGTTCGATGAGCGAGATGCTCGGACGAGACCGGATCCCGGCGGCTGTTCCGTCTCTCTCGTCGACGCCGGCACCGTTCCGGGATCGGTCGTCTGTCATCCGTCACGGGGTACGACCGACGCTTAGGAAAAGCTCGCGGATATCGTACGGTCGATCCGAATAAAAACAACTGATTAAATAACAAAACTATTTACTATTTCTAGCTGGTTTTTGTATTGCTTTCGTACGTTCCGGCGTAGCAGTTCTCTAGCAACTTTATTAACGTGGGTCGAGATCCTACGAATATATGGTCGATTATCGTTCGGAAGATACGGAGGACTACGTCGCGACGGCTGAACCGGGCGTCGAACTGCCCGGCGTCGGCGAACACCGATCGTCGATCGACGAGTACCTCTCGCTTCTCAGCAACCGACGACGCCGCGACGTGCTCTACTGCCTCGCCGAGACGGAGGTTGCGAGCATCGAGTCGCTGGCGACGACGATCGCCGCCCGTGAGAGCTCGGTCCCCGCGGAACGGGTCTCGTCGGACGAACGGAAGCCGGTGCTGGTCGACCTCTATCACACTCACCTGCCGAAACTAGCGGACCGTCGGCTGATCGAGTACGACCGCCGGAGCGGGGTCGTCAGACGGTCGGCACCCGACGACGACCTCGAGGCGCTGCTCGAGCGCTGTTACGAACTCGAGACCGGCGGGACCTGATACGGTTTACTGTACGTCATGTCCGGCGCAACCACCGCCCGGGTCGCGGTTGTGCCGGGAAATCGGTACAGCAATCCGTATGAGCGAGCGCCGACGTTGCCGGGTTTCCTTTCAAGCCACTCGAGCCCGTACGGTCGATCATGAGCATCAGTGGCCTCTGCCAGATCTGTGAGTCGAAGCCGGCTCAGGAGCGGTGTGCCAACTGCGGAACGCTCGCCTGCGAGCAACACTACGAGCCGGGACCGGGGCTGTGTACCGACTGCGTGGCCCAGGGCCAGCCCGACCGCCAGTCCGACGACGTCGACATCAACCGGTTCTGAGACGATGGATGACCGTCGATGACGTCGATCCGCGACCTGCTCGGCGAGTCCCTCGCCGTCGGCGAGCGATTCCGTCTCGAACTCGAGCAGCGAGACGGGATCCTCGTCGCCGCCCACCCCTACGACGCCAGCCCGATGGACGTCGCCGTCGTCGAGGGGCTCGAGAAACTCGAGGAGCGCCCCCCTCGAGAGCCGGTCGAAGTCGAGATCGTCGGCCGGGTCGTCGACGGACTGGTCGCGGGACGGGTCGTCTCGACCGCCTGCGAGGACGGCTCCGACGCTCGAGTCGAGTGAGAACGACGGTTAGTCGTCGCGATACTGATTCAACCGCTTCTTGAGGCGTTTCGCCGCTTGCCCGCTGGCGCTGGCGAAGTCCTCACCCCGATCCTCCCCAGCGAAGATGATCCCTCGCGAGGAGTTGACCAGGCCGACGCCGTCGGCGAGTCCGTACTCGACGGCGGCCTCGGCGTCCCCGCCCTGGGCACCGATCCCCGGGACGAGGAAGGGGAGGTCGGGTACCTGCTCGCGCAGTTCCTCGAGTTCCGCTGGTTTGGTCGCGCCCACCACGAGCCCGACGTTGTCGTTCTCGTTCCAGAGGTCCGCGAGCGCGGCCACCCGCTCGTAGACGGTCTCGCCGCTCGCGAGTTCGAGGTCCTGGAGGTCCTCCCCGCCGGGGTTCGACGTGCGACAGAGGACGAAGACGCCCGACTCCGCGTCGGCCAGGAACGGCTGGAGCGAGTCCCGGCCCATGTACGGGTTGACCGTGATCGCGTCCGCGCGCTCGAGCAACTCGGCGTACTGTCGGGTCGTGTTCCCGATGTCGGCTCGCTTGGCGTCGAGCAGAACGGGAACGTCCTTGCCGTGGGCGTAGGCGATCGTCTCCTCTAAGGCGCGCCAGCCGTCGGGGTCCTCGTAGAAGGCGGCGTTCGGTTTGAACACGGCCGCGTGTTCGTGCGTGGCGTCGATGATCCGCCGGTTGAACGCCCACCGCGGGAGGTCGTGTTCGACGAGGTGGTCCGGGATCCTCGAGGGGTCGGGGTCGAGCCCGACCGAGACGACGCTGTCGACCGTTCGGATGCGGTCGTGCAGGCGATCGAAGAAGTTCATGCCCGAACGTGGGTCGGGCCGGTCGAAAAGATTGCCATCCTCGGAGCCCACCCCTGGAGGACGCTCGGACGAAAACAACTCCAAACGTCCGGCTGGTTTCCCCACTGGCGGGAATCGAGTTCCCGATATATGATGGTGAGGGGGCTATACTCGAGTGTAAAGGTGACCGACAATGTCCACAACGACTCGAAACCGGCTCGAAAGCCGATACGGGGGGATCGACCTCGTCGGCGAACCCCACGCGCTTAGCGCGTGGTTCGTCGTCGCACTACGGGCCGTCATGGGGGGAATGATGCTGTTCGCCGGCCTCGGCAAGTTTGCGTTCGTCAGCGGCGAGGCGTTCGACGCCAGCGGCTTCCTCGTCCACGGCGT
>NZ_JBLRWX010000108.1:0-10300 GCF_047921035.1 Natronococcus sp. | reverse complement strand
CGACACTGCCATCCTCGGGACAGACCGAGCCCGTGGCATCGAACGACCGAAAGGGAGACCGAGGTGCGTGACCGGCTGCTGCACGTCCTACGGGAGTTCACGGGCGCCATCGTCAATCCCTACGACCTCACCGAGCTCCTCTACCGCGTCACACGGGACGCGGTCACCGTGCTGGACGCCGTCGGCGCCGGCATCATGCTCGAGGACGACGACGGCGAACTAGCACTCGGCGACGGAGAGAGCCACCACATCGGCGCCGTCGTCGTCGAGGACGGAGACGAAACCGTCGCGATCGAACCCCGGGGCGACCGTCTCGACCTGATCGGCCGGATCCCGGGGCGGACCGAAATCGTCGCCGAACTCTGGCACGGCGATCGGTTCGGCTGGGACTCCCCGGCGCTCGAGGTCGAGGTCGTCGACGACTTCGAGGACGCGGCGAACCATCCCGACGGATAGCGGTTGGGATCGCCGATCGCCCGTACGAGTGAGAGAACGCCCGTGACTTCGGCCGCGGAAGCGATCACCGCGCATCGCTCGATCGCCTTCGCACTGGTTAATAACATCGTCAACTTCATTACTAACCACTCGCACTCTACGAGTGGTATCTAACAATGACGATCGATCGAACCAGCTCGACCCGTCGGAAGCTGCTCGCGACGTCCGGTTCCCTCGCCGCGCTCGGCATCGCCGGCTGCGTCGGTGACGATGGGGACGACGAAGCTAACGGCGACGAGACCAACGGCAACGACGAGGATGACGAAGCCAACGGCGACGACGGCCATGAGGACGATACCGATCGCGACGACCACATGGACGTCGCGGAGTTCGAACTGATCGACCACGAGTCGGGCGAACAGCTCGCGTACGTCCACGACGGCCACTGGGATCACGACCCGCTGTACGTCCCCCTCGAGGACGCCATCGCCGTCGAGGCCCACGCCGAGGACGCCGACGGCGAGGAGATCGCCTTCGGCGAGGACGAGGAGTACCAGCTCGAGGCCGAGGTCGTCGAGGGTGCCGCGGAGAACATCGAGATCGAGTCCCACGGCGACCACGTCGAGCTAACCGGCGAGGAGGAAGGGATCACCGAGGTCGTCTTCCAGCTCTGGCACGACGACCACTCCGACTGGGACTCGCCGGAGCTCGAGGTCGAGGTCGTCGACGACTTCGACCCCGAGGAGAACCACGCCGAGGGTGGTGCACACGACGACGATCATCACGACGACGACCACCACGACGACGACGATCACCACGACGACGACCACCACGACGACGACGATCACCACGACGACGATCACGGCCACGACGACTAACGACTCGGCTACGCCCTCCCGCTTCGGTAACCGACTCTCGTGTCTCCCCGTTCCGCCCGGATGCGGTCCACCTTTTGCGCACCCGTCACGCTCGGTACCGCTGCTCGTTGTTATCACGCGACCGATCGCTACAACTAGTTATTAACTGATCTATCCCACATAATAACTCTTTTATCCGCCCGCTCGTATCTCCCCGTATGACACGGTCACGTCGCGCAGTACTGCGCTCGAGCGCCGGTGCGCTCTCTCTCGGCGTCCTCGCGGGCTGTCTGAGCGAACCCGACGGCGAGGGGGGAGACGCGGACGAGGGGTACGCCGCCTTCTTCGCGCTGGCCGACTGGACGGAACACGTCGTCGGCGACGAACTGACGGTCGAGAACCCGATCGAAACCGGGGAGATGGGCCACGGCTGGGAGCCACCCGTCGACCTCCAGCGCGAGATCGCGGAGTCGGCGTTTTTCGTCTACCTCGACACCCCCGAGTTCGCCTGGGCCCAGGACGTCGCCGCCGACCTCGAGAACGAGGACGTCGCGCTGATCGACGGGCTCGAGGCCGTCGAGGGACAGCTGATCCCGATGGACCGCGAGACCGACGACCGCGAGGAGGCCGAGGAGTACGAGGGAGACCCCGGAGCGGTCGAGATCGCGGAATTCGAACTGTACGACCGACGGACCGGCGAGGAAGTCGCCTACTGGCACGGCGAAGTCGATCACTGGCACGGCGGCGTTCCCGACGTCCCCCTCGACGGACAGGTCGGGATCGATGGCCGGTTCGAGGACGCCGAGGGACGACCACTCCCGCTCGGCGAGGACGCCCCCTTCGAACTCGATGCCCGCGTTGCCGAGGGTGCAAGCGAGGACGTCCTCGAGATCGAATCGCAGGGCGACCACGTCGAGTTCTACGGGCTCGAGGAGGGGCGGACGATGCTCGTCTTCGAACTCGTCGCCGACGGCGAGGTGGTCTGGGATACGAGCGCGGACAACGCCTCGGTCGCGGTCGTCGAGGACGACGACGAGGGATCGACGGCGTTCGCCGACCCCCACGTCTGGGTCGATCCCGTCCTCGCCCAGGAGATGGTCGGAACGATCGCCGACGTGCTGGGCGAGATCGATCCGGACAACGCCGACCTGTACGAGGAAAACGCCGCCGAGTACACGGCCCGAGTGGACGAGGTCCACCGGGGGTTCGAGGAGGTTGCCGAGAACGCGAGCCGGGACGTCGCGGTCCTGGCGGGCCACGACTCGTTCGGGTACCTCGAGGACCGCTACGACTTCGAGATCCGAACCCCCGTCGGCGTCTCGCCCGACGCCGTCGAGTCGAGCGAGGACGTCTCCGAACTGATCGCGGTCATCGAGGACCACGATGTCGACACGATCCTCTACGATCCCTTCGAGACGCCCGATCCCGAGACGGACGTTCCCCAGATGGTCGAGGTGTTGCTCGACGAGACCGACGCGACCGACGCCGCGCCGATCACCCCTGCGGAGGGGACGACCGAGGAGTGGAACGAGCAGGGGTACGGCTGGGTCGAGCAGTTAGAAGAGATTACCATCCCGTCGCTCGCGAAAGCACTCGGCGCGGAGTAGGACGCCGAAATGGAAGACATAAGCATATCCGCGTTCGATACGCGAGTGAGAGACCCGTGAGTTCGATCGTCGACATGGAGCACGTGACGTTTTCCTACGGCGAGACCGTCGCCATCAGAGACGTCTCGCTGACGATCGAGGCGGGCGACTTCCTCGGGCTGGTCGGGCCGAACGGATCGGGGAAGACGACGCTGTTGCACCTGATGCTCGGGCTGCACAGTCCCGACAGCGGACGGATCGAGCTGTTCGGCCAGCCGGTCGACGAGTTCGACCAGGGTGGGCGCATCGGCTACGTCTCGCAGAAGGCAACCAGCCGGGGCGGGACGATGCCCGTCACCGTCCGCGAGGCCGTCACGATGGGGCGCTTCGCCCACGCCGGCCACTCGCGGCTGACCGACGCCGACCGCGAAATCGTCGACGACGCCCTCGAGACGGTCGGCATCACCGAGCTCTCCGACCGACGGATCAACGAGCTCTCGGGCGGACAGCGCCAGCGCGCCTACATCGCGCGGGCGCTGGCCTCCGAGGCCGATCTGCTGGCGCTCGACGAGCCCACCGTCGGCGTCGACGCCGAGTCCCGTGACGCGTTCTACAAGCTGCTCGACTCGCTCAACGACGACGGGATCACGATCGTCCTGATCGAACACGACATCGGCGTCGTCACCGATCGGGCGGATCGGGTCGCCTGCATCAACACGGAGCTGTTCCACCACGGGGATACGGAATCGTTCGTCGAAAGCGATGCCTTGGAGCAGGCGTACGGATCGACCGGGCAGGTCGTCCACCACCACCACTGATGGACCGAACAACCAGACGCCACCTCGAGCGGGTCGGGATCGCGCTCACGGGACTGTTCGCGGTCGCGATGATCGCCTTTCTGGCCCTCGAGTGGCTCCAGGAGTACCCCTACGCGGGGACGCTGTACGATCAGTACATGATCGCCGGGATGTGGCTCGACTACTACCTCGGCACGGGCGTCTTCGGCTACTCCTTTATGCTGCGCTCGATCGCGACGGGCGCGCTCGTCGGGATCGCCGCCCCGCTGGTCGGCACCTACCTCGTCCACCGCGAGATGGCCCTGATCGGCGAGACGCTCGCTCACACCGCGTTCGCTGGGGTCGCCATCGGGCTGCTCTTCAGCGCGACGACCGACTGGGACGGCTCGCTGCTCGTCTCCGCGCTCGTCGTCGCCGTGATCGGCGCGTTGCTCGTCCAGTTTCTGTCCGAGCGGACGAACACCTACGGCGACGTCCCGATCGCGATCATGCTCACCGGGAGCTTCGCCGTCGGGACGCTGATCATCAGCTACGGCCGGGGCGGCTTCTCGGGCGTGAGCATCGAGGACTACCTGTTCGGGAGCGCGGCCGTTATCCCCGCCGAGGGGGCGCGGCTGGTCGCGATCCTGACCGTCGCGGTCGTCGGCGTGGTCGCGCTGACCTACAAGCAACTGCTCTTTATCACGTTCGACGAGCAGGCCGCCCGCGTCGCCAGGCTCAACGTCACCTGGTACAACACCTTGCTCATCGTGATGACCGCGGTCGTCGTCGTCGGGGCGATGCAGATCCTGGGCGTGATCCTCGTCGCCGCGATGCTCGTCATCCCGGTGGCGGCCGCCTCCCAGATCGCCCACGGCTTTCGCGAGACGCTCTCGCTGTCGATTCTGTTCGGCCAGGTGTCGGTGCTCGGCGGGTTCGGCTTCGCGATCTCGCAGGGGCTGCCGCCCGGCGGCTCGATCGTCGTCGTCGCGATCGGGATCTACGCGCTGGCGATCCTCGCCTCGAGTCGGGCCGGCAGCGCGATCTCGATGCACTAAATTCCCGGGCTGCGGGAGCACGCTACACGTTTAACCCGTTGCCCGGCAAACACCCGAGCGATGGGACGGTTATCCGACCTCTTTGCACCCGAGACCGTCGCCGTGGTCGGCGCCACCGACCGCGAGGGCGCCGTCGGCCGGGCGATCCTCGAGAACCTGCGAGACGAGTTCGCAGGCGAGGTGATCCCGGTCAACCCTAACCGCGACGAGGTCCTCGGGCTCGAGTGTTATCGCGACGTACAGGACGCGCCGCCGATCGATCTGGCGGTGATCGTCGTTCCGCCGACGGTCGTGATCGACGCCATCGAGGACGTCGCCGAGGCGGGCACCGACGACGTCGTCGTCATCACCGCCGGCTTCTCGGAGACGGGGGGTGAGGGCGCAGAACGGGAGCGCCGGCTCCGGGAACTCGCCGACGAGTACGACCTCAACGTCGTCGGGCCGAACAGCCTCGGCGTGATGTCGACGCCGCCGAAGATGAACGCCACGTTCGGCCCCGAGGACGCCCTCGAGGGCTCGATCTCCTTTATGAGCCAGTCCGGAGCGTTCATCACGGCTGTCCTCGACTGGGCCAACGAGCAGGGGATCGGCTTCCAGGACGTCGTCTCGCTGGGTAACAAGACGGTCCTCGACGAGACCGACTTCGTCCGCGAGTGGGGCCAGGATCCCGACACGGACGTCATCATCGGCTACCTCGAGGACATCGACGACGGACAGGGGTTCGTCCGGGCGGCCCGCGAGGTGACCGACGACACCCCGATCGTGCTCGTCAAGTCCGGCCGCACCGACGCCGGCGCGCAGGCGGCCTCCTCGCACACGGGGGCGATCGCCGGCAGCGAGCGCGCCTACGAGGCCGGCCTCGAGCAGGCGGGCGTGGTGCGGGCGACGTCGGTCCAGCAGCTGTTCGACTACGCCCGGGCGCTGTCGGGGCTCCCGCAACCGGACTCCGACGGCGTCGCCGTCGTCACTAACGCCGGCGGTCCGGGCGTGCTCACGACCGACGCGGTCGGGGACTCCTCGCTTCGGATGGCCGACTTCACCGACGAGACGATCGACGCGCTCGCCGAGGCGATGCCCGACGAGGCCAACGTCTACAACCCGATCGACGCCATCGGCGACGCCGACATCGAGCGCTTCCGCGAGGCGCTGGACATCGCGCTCGAGGATCCGAACGTCGGGAGCGCGGTCGTCGTCAGCGCACCGACCGCCGTGTTGCAGTACGACAAGCTCGCCGAGGTCGTGATCGAGAAACGCGAGAAACACGGCAAGCCGGTCGTCACCTGCATGATGGGCGGCCAGCGGGCCAGAGCCGCCGAGGAGGTGCTACGGGAGTTCGGCATTCCGAACTACTTTGATCCCTCTCGAGCGGTGGCGGGGCTCGACGCGCTCGCGCGTCACCGCGACATCAGCAACCGGGCCGTCGACGAGCCGACCGGGTTCGACGTCGACCGCGACCGGGCCCGTAAGATCCTGGAACGGGCTCGCGACCGCGACGACAACCGCCTCGGCGTCGAGTCGATGGACCTGCTCGAGGCCTACGGGATCCCGACGCCCGAGGGTGAGATCGTCGACGACCCCGACCGCGCTCGGACCGTCGCCGAGTCGATCGAGGGCGACGTCGTGATGAAGATCGTCAGCCCCGATATCTCCCACAAGAGCGACATCGGCGGCGTGAAAGTCGGCGTCTCCGAGGAGGACGTCTACGACGCCTACGAGGACGTCGTCGCGCGGGCGCGCAACTACCAGCCCGACGCGACGATCCTCGGCGTGCAGGTCCAGGAGATGCTCGATCTCGACGAATCGACCGAGACGATCGTCGGGATGAACCGCGATCCGCAGTTCGGCCCCCTGCTGTTGTTCGGCCTGGGCGGGATCTTCGTCGAGATCCTGGAGGACACCTCGGTCCGGGTCGCCCCGATCGGCGAGGGCGAGGCCCGCGAGATGGTCGGCGAGATCAAGGCGGCGCCGCTGTTGCGCGGCGCCCGCGGGCGCGAGCCGGCCGACGTCGACGGCGTCGTCGAGACGGTCCAGCGGCTCTCCCAGCTCGTGACCGACTTCCCGTCGATCCTCGAACTCGACGTCAACCCCCTCGTCGCCGGTCCCGATGGCGTACAGGCGATCGACCTCCGACTCACCGTCGACACCGACGAACTATGACTGACACCGACACCGACATCGACACCGACGCCGAATCGACCGCCGACAGCTCGCAGCCGATCCTCGTCGCCTCGCTCGAGGAGAGCACCGGAAAGACGGCGATCGCACTAGCCCTCGCCAGCCTCGCCCGCGAGCGCGGCGAGGACGTCGGCTACATGAAACCGAAGGGGACCCGCCTGCAGAGCAACGTCGGCAAGACCTTAGACGAGGATCCGATGCTCGCCAAGGAGCTGCTCGACCTCGAGGCCGAGATCCACGACCTCGAACCCGTGGTCTACTCGCCGACGTTCGTCGAGCAGGCGATCCGGGGCCGCGAACAGCCCGACGAGGTCCGCGAGCGCGTCCGGGAGGCGTTCGACGCGCTCGCGGCCGACCACGACCGACTGATCCTCGAGGGCGGGGGCAGCTACGACGTCGGCGAAATCGTCGAACTCGCCGACGCCGACCTCGCGGAGCTGCTCGACGCCCGGGTTCTGCTCGTCGCGCCCTACGAGGTCCCCGGCGACGCCGACGACGTGCTCGCGGCGGCCCGGACGTTCGGCGACCGGCTCGCGGGTGTCGTCTTCAACAACGTTTCCGACGCGGCCTACGACGGACTCGAGACCGACGTCGTCCCGTTCCTCGAGGGCCGAGGAATCGACGTTCACGGCGTAATCCCGCGCGAGCGGACGCTCGCGGGCGTGACTGTCGCCGAGTTGGCGGACGAACTCGGCGCGTCGACGCTCGTCGACGCGGGCGACGACGCCTACGTCGAGCGCTTTACGGTCGGCGCGATGGGCGCCGATAGCGCCCTGCGACACTTCCGACGGACGAAAGACGCCGCGGTCATCACCGGCGGCGACCGCGCCGAGATTCACACGGCCGCGCTCGAGGCCCCCGGCGTCCGCTGTCTCATCCTCACGGGCGGCCACCGTCCCTCGGGTGCGATCGTCGGCCAGGCGACCGAGAAGGGGATGCCGATCCTCTCGGTCCAGACGGACACGCTGACGACGGTCGAACGCGCCGAGGACGTCATCAGGAGCGGGCGCACCCGCGACGCCGGGACCGTCGAGCGAATGACCGAACTGCTGGCCGATCATGCGACCGTCGACGAACTCCTCGACGAGTAGCGCCGTCTACCGCGACGATCGCCCTCGCCGGGGCCCGTCTGACCAAGAGTTAATAGCCACCCATACATGGCTCCTACCATGGACGACACGCACCAGGAGGTCACCTCGCTCGTCGGCCGCGAGGTGTACTCGAACAACGGCGTTTTCGTCGGCGAAGTCGAGGATCTTCAGCTCAATATCAGCGAGGAGACGATCGAAGGGCTCGCGCTCGGCCAGCTGAACGAGGAACTGTTCCGCGAGGAGGCCCGCGCCGGAAAGGGCGTCATCGTCCCGTATCGGTGGGTCCGGTCGGTCGGCGACGTCATCCTGATCAACGACGTCGTCGAGCGCGTCCGCGATCCCGACGACGAGGAAGAAGACGAGATCGTCGCCTGATCAGTTCCCGTTCGAACCCTCGCTGCCGTCGACGCCCATCGCGTCGAACAGCGTCCGTTTGACCGCCTCTTCGGTCAACTGAAGTAACGTGTCTCGAGTGCCTTCCGAGATCTCGATCCCGGTGAAGATCCCCAGCGGGATCTCCGCGCTGGCCTGCGTCGAGTGGCCCGCCGTCTCCCCCATCTCGCCGTAGGCGTCGTCGAGGACCTTCCCGATGTTGATGCGGATGTCCTTCGAGCGACCCGCGAGGAAGATCGTCTCGTCGGCGATGCCGAAGACCGCGGTCGTCGTCACGCCCTCGAGGTCCAGCAGGTGGCCCGCGGCCTGGGTCAGCGCCTCCCGGTCGCGGACGAAGCCGGCGTTCGAGACGAGGTGGCTGCCCTGGACGTCGCGGTTGGTGATCGCCTCGGCGAGGACGTCCAGCGTCTCGGGGGACATCGACGGCGACTCCACCTGCTCCAAGGTGTCGTGGTTCGCGAACGGGTAGAGGTAGGCGGCGGCGGTGAGGTCGGCGGGGGTGGTGTCGCGTTTGAAATCCAGGGTCTCCGCGCGGATGCCGTACAGCAGTGCGGTGGCGACCTCCTCGGAGACGTTCATGTCGAACTCCTGGATGTATTTCGTCATGATCGTCGACGTCGAGGACATGTTCGGACGGATGTCGACGAACTCGGGGTCGTAGGTCTCCTCGGCCTCGTGGTGGTCGATAATGATGTCGACCTCGAGGTTCATCTCCGAGGAGGTCGCGTGATCGACGAGCGCGACGGTGTCGTACACTCCGGGATCGTCGATCTCGTCCCACTGGACGAGGTCGATCCCCAGCAGGTTGACGAACGCCCTGTTCTCCTGGTGGCCGACGTCGCCCAGGTAGACGATGTCGGCCTCGACCTCGAGGTGGTCGGCGATCGCCTGCAGGGCCGCGGCGCTCGCGATCGAGTCCGGATCGGGGCTGTCCTGGGTGAGAATCGCCATCCGCGAGTCGGTCTCCTCGACCAGCCGGCCGAGTTTCCCCGCGTTGTACTCGAGCTCGCCCGACTCGAGCGCCCGGAGCGCGGACTCGGCGATCACCGAGGAGGGGTTGATGACGATGTCGGCGCCGAGTTCGGAGAGTTCGTCCCCCGAGACGGGATCGCTCGCGCGCGCGACGAGGAACTGACTCTCGTCGTTTCTCGCGCGGATGTGCTCGACGGCGGCCTTGTTCGCCTCGACGTCGGAGGCGAGAATCAGGACGACGTCCCGTTCGGCGACGAGATCCGCGGCTTCGGGCTCGCGGATGTCGGCGGTGCGGGCGTCCAGATCCTGGTCGCGCAGGGATTCGACGCGGCTCTCGTCGCGGTCGATGATCACGACGTCTTTCCCCTGCTCGACGAGTTCCTCGGCGACGGCGTAGCCGACGCTCCCGCAGCCGAGAATCGCGTAGTCCGAGATCGACGAAATAGTGACCCCCGTGCTCATGTGAACGTGAGGTCGAACCGACCCTACTTAACGTTCTCGAAGAGTGGCACGTCGGCGCACGCTCGAGGAGAGGGCGTTTGGAGACGTCTGACACGGCGCCTCCCAAGGGAAACGTATATTTATCCAGGTCCGAAAGTCGGAGGTACAGGGCCGGTAGCTCAGTCCGGCAGAGCGTCTGACTCTTAATCAGACGGTCGCGTGTTCAAATCGCGCCCGGCCCGCTTTTGCCACGAGCAAACTCGCGAGTGGCAAAACGGCTCCGCGATTTGAACGCAGGGAGGACGTGCGCAACGGAGTGAGCACGTCCGACCGTGTGTTCATAATCGCGCCCGGCCCGCTTTTGCGACGAACAACTTCGTGAGGAGCAAAGCGGCCAGTGCGATTTGAAGGAGACGAGTCGCAGCCGCGCAACGAAGTGAGCAGGAACGTCTCGGCGTAGTTCACAATCGCGCCCGGCCCGCTTGCCCCCAGTGTGATGGGTAACTACAATTTCAC
>NZ_JBLRWX010000107.1:0-10308 GCF_047921035.1 Natronococcus sp. | reverse complement strand
GTGTTCGGGCGTGACGCGAGCCTGTCCGATCGCCTTGAACGCGCCCCAGACGGCGGCGGTCGCGGCCACCGTCCAGACCGTGATCACGGCGACGCCGACGAGCTGTGGAACGAACGCGCTCGCCTCGATCGAGAGGATTCCGCCGGCGACGACGCCGCCGCCGATCGCGGTTCCCTCGATCGACCACAGCGGGTAGATCACCAGCCCGAGCATCCCCGCCGTCCCGTGGACCGGGAACACCGCACAGACGTCGTCGATCTTGAGTCGCTCGTCGACGAACTTGAAGACGATCGGAAGCTGCGCGCCGGCCAGAAATCCGATCGCGATCGCGCCCATCGGGGTGATGAGGTCGGTCGGACCCGTGACGCCGACGAGCCCGGCGAGCATCCCGTTGGCGACGTACAGCGTGTCGACCTTGCCGTTCATCGCCAGCGAGACGCTCGAGGCGCCGAGCGCGCCCAGCCCCATCCCGAGGGCGGTGACCATCGCGACGCTGCCGACGTACTCGAAGTCGGCCAGCCCGACGACCTCGCCGGCCGCCGCGCCGGCGTCGACGTCGACGACCGTCGCGGCCGTCCCGACGTTGAAGCCGAACCAGCCGAAACAGAGGATCAGCGTCCCCAGCACGGCGAACGTCATCGAGTGACCGGGGATGATGTTGACGCTGCCGTCGTCGTTGTACTTGTCCATCCGGGCGCCGAGGATCCAGGCGGCGGTGAGCCCGGCGACGCCGCCGACGCCGTGGACGACCATCCCGCCCGCGAAGTCGGAGAAGCCGAAGCTCGCGAGGATCGGCTCCCCGCCGGGCGCGTACCAGACCATCGCCGCGACAACGGGGTAGATCACCGCCGCGAGCAGGAACGTGTACGTCACGTACGCCCGGAGCTTCGCGCGGCCGGCGACGGCCCCGGAGACGATCGTGGCCGCGGTCATCGCGAACACCGCGCTGAACAGCCACATCGCCCAGTCGAACGATCCCTCGCCGAACATCGTCAGCGGGCTGGCCTCGCCGCCGCCCAGCGCCGCGCCGACGTTGTTCGAGATCCCCATCCCGATCACGAAGAAGACGAAGATGCCGACCGCCCAGGTCAGCATGTTCTTCGTCAGCTGGTTCGCGACGTTCTTCGAGCGGACCTGCCCGGCCTCGAGCATCGCGAAGCCGGCGTGCATGAAGAAGATCAGGAACGTCACGGTGAGCGCCCACATCAGGTTCATCCCCGTCGCGAGCTGCTCGATATCGGCCGTCGAGACCTCGAGTGCGATCGGCTCGATCACGAGTCACTCACCTCGCTCGTGGGCTTTTCGCCCGAGTTCTGTAAACGGTTGTCCACGTCCCGTCCATCATCTTCCGCGTATGTATTCCGATTCACGGATACAGATGATGGAAGTGCACAGTATAAGGTTTAGCGTTGACGATTGGTCATGTATCGTTGGCTATTCGTGACGTGCGTCGGCATTTATAGGCAATATATTCTGTATAAGGGCATTCAAAACCGGTCGCGACCGCGATCTCGACCGCCGGCGGACCGATTGCGAACGGCGTTCGCGTGAGATCATCGCCGCTCGAGGTAAATTTCTCACTCGTCGGTCTCGATCGGAGCCCGCGCGGAAGATATTGCCGCTCCGAGGCTCCGATCGATCCATCGGTGGACGTTCGTCAGAAACCGCCGCTCGGCGAATTCACTCGGGGTTCGGCGGGCAGGCGGCCGTCGATCGCTGTCCGGAATCGGCCACTCGGCGACGGGACGACCGCAATCAGTTCCCGTCGGAGAGCCCTTCGGCGACATCCTCGGCGAAGTAGGTGAGGATCAGGTCCGCGCCCGCCCGTTTGATCGAGAGCAGCGATTCGTGCGCGACGGCCTCGAGGTCGAGCCACCCCTTCTCGCTCGCGGCGTGAAGCATCGCGTACTCGCCGGAGACGTTGTACGCGGCGATGGGGTGGTCGAACTCCCGTCGGAGGTCGCCGACGATATCGAGGTAGGGCAGGGCGGGTTTGACCATCAGGACGTCCGCGCCCTGCTCGACGTCCAGCCGAACCTCCCGCATCGCCTCGCGCGCGTTCGCGGGATCCATCTGGTAGTGTCGTCGGTCGCCGAACGCGGGCGCGCCGTCGGCCGCGTCGCGGAACGGGCCGTAGAAGGCGCTCTCGTATTTCGCCGCGTAGCTCATGATCGGGACGTGCTCGAACCCCTCGCGGTCGAGCCCCGCACGGATCGCCGCGACCATCCCGTCCATCATCCCGCTGGGCGCGATCATGTCCGCGCCGGCCTCCGCGTGGGAGACGGCGATCCGGTCTAAGGCCTCGAGGGTCGCGTCGTTGTCGACGGTTTGGATCGGGTCACACTCCGGTCCGTGTTCGTGCGAGCCGTCCTCGCCACGGAGTTCCGCCTCGAGGGGACCGCAGTGGCCGTGGTCGGTGTACTCGCAGAGACAGACGTCCGTGATGACGTAGGCGTCGGTCTCGCTCGTAATTTGTCGAGTGGCCTCCTGGACGACGCCGTCCTCGGCCCAGGCGCGGGTTCCCTCGGGATCCTTCGACTCGGGGATGCCAAAGAGCATGACGGCCTCGACGCCGGTCTCGAGCACCTCCTCGACGCGGGCGACGCTCTCGTCGATCGGCACCCGCTCGTGGCCGGGCATCGTCTCGATCGGGATCCGCTCGTCGGCCGTCGCGTCGACGAACACCGGAGCGATGAAGTCGGCGGGCTTGAGGCTCGTCTCGCTGACTAACCCGCGAACCCGATCCTGCCGGAGTCGTCGGGGACGGTGGGTGAGGTCCATACCGGTTCTACCGACGGGACGGCAAAAAGCGGTGCGCTCGCGCGTCGCCGCGAGCGAAACGCAGCGTTCGCTCTTAACGCCTGTCGTCGTGCCGATCGATTTCGGGTGTGGAATCCGCTCGAGTCCGGATGGGAATCGGCTTCATACGGATTGCCGTACCGATGTACCGGCGCAACCGCGACCCGTGCGGCGGTTGCGCCGGTACTGACGTACAGTAAACCGTATCAGTCGTCGTCCTCCGCCGGACGGACGTCATCGGTGGTGAGTCGGTCCATGTCCCGACTGGCCACCTCCCGGACCTCCTGATTGCTGAAGGTCTCGCCGTCGTAGAGCAGGCTCACGACGACGATGGTGAGGATCGCCGCGGCCGTCGCGGGGACGGCTGGCTCGACCTGTCCCTCGCCGAACAGCTCGGGCGATCCCAGCCCGAACTCCCAGATGACGAAGACGACCCCGCCGACGATGAAGGCGGGGAGGCCGGATTCGCGGACGGTACGGTCCCACAGCATCATCACCAGCCCCGCGAACAGCACGGACATGATACCCATGCCGAGCGTGTTGATCACGATAATCTCGATGCCGCTGAGGGCGATCGTCGCAGCGATGACGCCGAAACCGACGATCGTGAGCCGCGTGACGAGGACGAGGTGGGCGTCGGTGAGGTTCTCGCGCCCGCCCCGGAACGGGATGTAGAGATCGTTGATGAAACTCGTCGAACCGGCCAGCAGGAACGAGTCCGCGCCGGTGATGACCGAGGAGACGGCCGCGGCCAGCAACAGGCCGGCGAAGACGTCCGGGAGCATGTTCGTGATCGTCCAGGCGAACGCCATCTCGGACTCGATGTCGGCACCCTGCGCGTTGGCGATCATACCGGCCGCGGCGGTGAGGATACCGTAGCCAGTGATGACCGTCCCCGCGAGGAAGGTCCCGAACATCGCGACTTTCCTGCTGCGGGCCGACCAGGTGCGCTGGAGCATCTGTTGCTGGGCGCCGGCGACGGTGATGTACATCAGGTACCACGTGCCGATCTGGACGATGCCGACGCCGATCCAGTTCGTGTGCCCCTCCGGGACGCCGGCGGTGATCGTTCCCATGCCGCCGGCGTTGGTCACCGCGAGCGGAATCGCGACGACCATCCCGAAGATGATGACGATTCCGTGGAGCGTGTCGGTGTACGCGACCGTGTTCATCCCGCCGTAGGCGGTGAGGCCGACGAAGACGACGACGCTCACCCAGAACGCCGTCGACAGATCGATCCCGGTGGTGACCGCGAGCACCGACGCCATCCCGATCGTCTGTCCGGTCGTCAGCGCGATCTGACCGACGACGGTGAACAGCCCGGCGAAGTACTTCGTGTACTCGCCGTAGACTCGCCCCAGCAGTTCGGGAACGCTGACGACCTCGAACGAGTAAATGAAGCCGATAAACAGCGTCATCGTCATCCAGGCAAGCCCCTGGGTCATCGCGTACCACTGGGCGCTGATACCCTCGATGAACGCTTCCTGCGCGATCCCCATCGTGAGCCCGCCGCCCGCGAACGTTGCGAAGTAGGTCATCATGTAGACGGGCAGGCTCAGGTTCCGGCCGGCCAGGGTGAACTCGACGTACCCCTCGCCGGCACCCCGTCCGAACCAGATTCCGACCGCAAGCGTCAACGCGAAGTAGCCGATCATCGTCGCGACGACCGGATCGGTGGCTGTATCAATCATGCAAATACCACGCGATAAATTCTGCTCGCGTCATACGATAGCTCTCTCAATTGGAAGTTTCGCAAAACGGCCTGCAAATGTAAGCCACTTATTCAGTCGACGCCGAACGTCCCGGATCGCCGCTGGTACTCTCACCGATGACAAAACGTCGGCGTACAGTCACAGCGCTCCTCCGTGGCGCTGTCGCCGGTTCGTTGTCACTGGCGGAGTATCAGCACGGGTGTCACCCTCGAGATCACACACGAGTTATACGGTGTTGAACGAACTACCAGACGTGACTGACACCGACCGGCGGAAGGGGGCAGCACGCTGTATCGACTGCGGGCGAGCGCTGGCGGTCTGGCTCTCGTCGGGCGAGATCAACCCGATCGGCAGCACCAGGGGCTGTCCGTGCGGCGGAACCGAGTTCGATCCGCTGGGATGAGCGGTACCGCGAGAGCGTCCGACTTTTAGCCGCCGCCGCCCGTGTTCACGTATGTCCAAAACCGAGGAAGCGGTCTCCGCGCTGTCGGAGCTCGGGCTCACCGAGTACGAGGCGCGGTGTTTCGTCGCCCTGACGAAGCTCACGACCGGAACCGCCAAGGAGATCAGCCAGGTTTCCGACGTTCCCCGCTCCCGCGTCTACGACACGATCGAACGGCTCGACCGGAAGGGACTCGTCGACGTCCAGCAGTCCGATCCCCGCGAGTACCGGGCGGTCGAGGTCGAGACGGCGTGTCGCCGGATCCGCGAGAACTACGACTCCCGGATCAACACCGCCGAGAACGCCCTCGAGCAGATCGAACAGCCCGAAGCGACCGAGGACGCGGGCGTCTGGTCGATCTCGGAGACCGAACACGTCACCGATCGGATCGTCTCCTTCCTCGAGAACGCCGAGGAGTCGGTCCACCACGTCGTCGCGTCCGACGAGGTGCTCGACGGCGCGATCCTCGCGGAGCTACGAGCGGCGACCGACCGCGGGGTCGAGGTCGTCGTCGAGGTCCCCACCGAGGACGACAGGGAGGCCCTCGAGGAGGCCGTGCCGGACGCGATCGTCGTCGTCGCTCCGGACCTCGAGACCACTAACGCCGTCTACTCGGAGTGGCCCGGCCAGCTCCTGCTCGTCGATCACGAGGCGGTCGTCGCGGCGGCGATCAAGGAGGGCGGACTCCCCGATGTCACCCAGCAGACGGCGATCTGGACGTACGGTCACGATCACGGCGCGGCGGTCTGGATCCGCGAGTTGCTCGACGACCGTCGCGCGTTCCGGGAACGGAACGAGTAGAGCCGTCCGCCGCGGGCTCGCGTCGAAACGCTCCGCGCCATCGGCCGGAATCCGGCACATACTTTTATGCTCTGTCGGCGATTTTTACCTGTTAGCAATGGCCATAGATCCGCAGTTCCACGAGAACCGTGAACAGGTCGACGAACACAACGGCCACGCCGTCTGGGGACCCGTCGACGAACCGGAAGAGCTGGGCATTCACGGCACCCACGTCGCGGTCGACTTCGACCTCTGTATCGCCGACGGGGCCTGTCTCGAGGACTGCCCCGTCGACGTCTTCGAGTGGGTCGACACGCCGGGCCACCCCGAGAGCGAGGAGAAAGCGGATCCGGCGAAGGAGGCCCAGTGTATCGATTGTATGCTCTGTGTCGACGTCTGCCCCGTCGACGCTATCGACGTCGACGCCGGGCGGACGGCCTGATCACTCGGCGCGGTCGACGTCGACCTGCTCCTTGAGCGTCTCGAGGCCGTCGGCTTCGGCGAGTTCCTGCAACCGCTCGCGGAAGTGCTCCTCGCAGAGCCCGACCTTGAGCCCGTCGGATTCGGCTGCGAAGGCGGCTTCGCGGTCGCAGTAGTGGCAGTTCATACCCGTCCGTACGAGCCAGGGGACATTGAAGGCTCCGTTCTCGGCGGCGTTCACCACCTCAGTTCTCGAGCCCGAGCCGTCGGTACTCGGCCTCGGAGAGCCCGGCGACGCCGAGTTCGCGCTCGTGGGCGTCGGTCCCGCCCGTCGCGAGCAGCCCGTACCGCTCGATGGCTCGATCGACCCGACTCGAGTCGACCGCCCGCCCGTAGGGGTAGTACCGTTCGACGGCGTCGAGTTCGGCCGTCAGCTCGAGGGCGGCGTCCGGGTCGGGATACCTGAAGGGGTGTGCGAGCGAGACCAGCCGACCCGCCTCCGCGAGCACCTGCCGACCGTGCTCGAACGAGGGGAGCTCCCTGGCGACGAAACAGGGGCCGCCGTTGCCGATGAGGTGGTCGAACGCCCCCTCGTAGTCGTACCCGGTATCGGGGTGGGCGTCGATCGCCCGTGCGACGTGGGGCCGGCCGAATCCGTCGTCGACGGCGACGCCGAGGTCGACGTCGAGGCGATCCTCGACGCTGTCGACGATCGCTCGCCCGCGTTCGATCCGGTTTCGCTGGATCCGTTCGGTCGTCGCCTCGAGGTCCGCGGTCGGCTCGATCCCGTAGCCCAGCAGGTCGACGCGCCGGCCGGCGTCGGTCTCGACCCGAAGTTCGATCCCGTGGACGATCCGGACCCCGTCCCGTTCGATGGCGGGTTCGTCGAACGGCTGCAGGCGGTCGTGGTCTGTCAGGGCGACGACGTCCACGCCCGCTCGGCGCGCGGCGTCGGGAACTTCCGTCAGCTCGAGGGCGCCGTCCGAGCGGGTCGTGTGAACGTGCAGATCGGCGTAGGGCATGCCGTACTCGAGCCGTCCCGCGGCCGTAAGCCCACTGTTGTCGGTCCGTTACCTCTAGGTGTTTAAGGAGTACGGTAGGCCTAGAGATCGATTATGGAAAATGTTTATAATCATCGTTCACACAGATATCGGTGTAATGCTGCTCAACGGCACCGGCGAAGTCATCGACGACTACGAGTACCCCGCGACCACCGAGGAACTGATCGCAGAACACGGCGACCGCACCCTCGAACTCCCCAACGGGACCGAGACGGTCAGCGAGGTACTCGCTCGTCTCGAGTCCGAGACCTTCGAGAGTCCGGAGGACGCCCGGTTCGCCGTCTACTCCGCGGTGAGCGACAAGGCGGTCGGTCGGGTCGGCTACAGCGACCGGGACCCGACGCCGGTCGGGAGCCCGTACGCCCCGGACGCGGTGTCGTTCTAGAATCGTTTCCGAACCGTTCGATTCCGCTCCGAACCGTTTTCCGATGTCCCATCCCTCGAATCGCGTAGCGACGGAACCGAACCGCGCCCCGCCTCAGTTCCCGCGGAGCCACGACAGCGGCTTCGTGACGGCGAGTCGGTAGTCCTCGTGGGGATCGTACTTCGCGAACGCCAAGCTGTTGCTCATGACGCTGACGCTCGAGGCGGCCATCGCCAGCCCCGCCAGCGCGGGGTTGAGCAGTCCCAGCGAGGCGATCGGAATCAGCGTCGCGTTGTAGACGAACGCCCAGAACAGGTTCTGGCGCACCTTCGAGATCGTCGCCTCGGAGATCCGAACCGCCTTCAGCACGTCGGCGGGGTCGTCGCGCATCAGGGTGACGTCGGCGCTCTCGATGGCGACGTCGGTCCCCGACCCGATGGCGACGCCGACCTGGGCGGTCGTCAGCGCGGGCGCGTCGTTGACGCCGTCGCCGACCATCATCACCCGCGATCCGTCGTTCTGTAGCGCCTCGACGTGGTCGGCCTTGTCCTCGGGGAGGACCTCCGCGCGAACGTTGTCGGGATCGATTCCGACTTCTCGAGCCACCGCGCGGGCCGTTCGCTCGTTGTCGCCGGTGAGCATCACGACCTCGGTCCCCCGTTCTCGCAGCGCTGCGACAGTCTCCTTCGCGCTCTCGCGGACCTCGTCGGCCACCGCGAGCACGCCCAGCAACCGGCCGTCGACGGCGACCGGCATCGCGGTTTTCCCCTCGCGCTCGAGTCGCATCAGAGTCTCCTCGGCGGGCCCGGCGTCGATCCCCGCGTCCTCGAGGAGCTTCCGGCGGCCGATCAGCACGCTCCCGCGGTCAGTTTCCGCTCGGATCCCGTGGCCGGGGACGTTCTCGAACTCGGTGACCTCGCCGACCTCGACGCCGCGTTCCTCGGCGCCGTCGACGATCGCCCGCGCGATCGGGTGTTCGGAGCCGGACTCGGCGGTCGCGGCCGCGCCGAGGACGAACGACTCGAGGTCGTCCTCGCTTTCGACGAGCAGCCCTCCGTCGGTCGCCGTGCCGCCGTCCGCGCTCGCACGCTCGCCGACGAGTTCGACGTCAGTCAGGGTCATCTCGCCGTGGGTCAGCGTTCCCGTCTTGTCGAAGACGACCGTATCGATCCCCCGAACCTGCTCGAGGACGTCCCCGCCCTTGAACAGGACGCCGTTCCTGGCCGACAGCGTCGAGCCGACCATCGTCGCCGCGGGCGTCGCCAGCCCCAGCGCGCAGGGACAGGCGATCAGCAGCGCCGAGGCCAGCACGACGACCGAGAACTCGAAGACGGGCACGCCGCCGACGACGGGACCGCCCCCGACGGGCTCGAGGAGGGGGATCCACGAACCCAGCGCCGCGGAAACGCCGTACAGCGTCTCCGGGAACAGGAACCAGAGCACCGCCCAGACGACGGCGTTGACGATCACCGCGGGAACGAAGTACGCGCTCACCCTGTCGACGAGCCGCTGGATCTCGGGCTGGCGCGACTGGGCCTCCTTGACCCGCTCGACGATCTGCTGGATCGCCGTCTCGGAGCCGACCTTCGTCGCCTCGACCAGCAGGACGCCGTTCTCGTTGATCGTCGAGCCGACGACCTCGTCGCCCTCGCCCTTCTCTACCGGCACCGATTCGCCCGTCAGCATCGATTCGTCGACCGCGCTCTGGCCCTCGCGGACGACGCCGTCGGTGGGGATCTTCTCGCCCGGTCGAACCTTCATCACGTCGCCGGGTTCGACGTCCTCGAGGGGGACCTGCCTCTCCTCGCCGTCCTCGATCACGGTGGCCTCGTCGGCCTCCATCTCGAGCAGCTCCCGGAGCGCGCTGCCCGCCCGGGCCTTCGAGCGGACCTCGAGCCAGTTACCGAGCGTGATGAACCACAGGATGAAGGCGACGGCCTCGAAGTAGAACCCGCCCGTGACGATCCCGAGCAGGACGGCCGTGCTGTAGACGTAGCCCGCCGAGGTGCCGACGGCCACGAGCGTGTCCATGTTCGCCCGGCGGTCGTTCGCGAACGCGCGGTAGGCGCCGACGAGGAACTCCTTGCCGAGGGTCGCCATCAGGGCCGTCGCGAAGGCGAACTCGACCCAGCCCAGTCCGACCCCGAACACCGTCTCCGGGAGCTCGACGAGGCCGAACATCGCCAGCATGATCGGGACGAACGGAAGCGTCAGCAGGCCGCCGCCGATCACCAGCCGTCGCTGGCGCCGGAGCTCCTTCTCGACGGCGCGCTCGCGCTGGCTCTCTCCCTGGGTTCGCTCGATCTCGTCGCGAACCGGCTCGTAGCCGGCGTCCTCGATCGCGCCGGCGATCTCGCCGAGCGAGACGTCGTTCGGGTTGTACTCGACGCGGGCCTCGTCCGAAGCGAAGTTGACGTCCGCACGGACCACGCCCGGGAGATCGGTAACCGCGTCCTCGACGGTCCCCGAACAGGTCGAACACGACATCCCCATCACGGTGATGGTCTCGGTCTCCGAGGCCGCCTCGTAGCCCGCCTCGGCGATCGCGTCGTAGATCGCCGCCAGCGAGGTCTCCTCGGGGTCGTACTCGACGGTCCCCTCGTCGGTCGCGTAGTTCGCGCTCGCCGACGCGACCCCCTCGAGTGCTCCTACGGCGTCCTCGACGCTCCCCGAACACGTCGCACAGGACATCCCGGTGATCTCGAGGTGCGCTCGTCTGGTGCTCATACC
>NZ_JBLRWX010000106.1:0-10310 GCF_047921035.1 Natronococcus sp. | reverse complement strand
GGAGCGGAGACGCACCAGTAGACGTACGTGTGAATGGTGGGACGTTGAACGGCGAGAGTCACCGGCCTATTGCCGGGGACTGATTGCCAGGAGTCCACATCAAAGCCCTACCCTCAACGAGCGAACCCCGTATGGGGTGAGCGAAGTAGGGTAGGGTAGTTTACAGGTTCGCGTCGATCCACTCGGCGAACGGCCCGGTGAGGAAGTCGACGTACTCGACGACGCCGAGGTACAGCGAGACGACGAGTACGAGGATAATCGGGACGCGAATCGCCCAGATCCACGCCTGACCGAGGCCGTCGAGTGGACCGATTCCCTTCTCGAGTTCGTCGATCGCCGCCTTCGGCGCGATCCAGCCGACGAGGATCGTCAGCATCAGCGCGCCGAAGACCAGCAGGATGGCGTCGGCGAACAGGTCGAGCAGGTCGAGGAAGATCAGGTCGTAGGTGACCGGCACCCCCAGCAGGTAGATGACCCCGCCCATTCCGAGGGCGGCCTGCCAGCGCTCGAGCCCCTTCTCGTCGATCACGTAGGAGGTGACGACCTCGAGCAGCGAGATCGCACTCGAGAGCGCGGCGAGCGAGACGGTCGCGAAGAACAACAGCCCGAGGAACTGACCGCCGGTGACGTCGGCGAACGCCTGGGTTAGCGCGACGAAGATTTCGCCGGCACCGCCCTCGCCGGGGTCGGTCATGTCGCCGGCCCACATGATCGGGAAGACGACGAGTCCGGTGAGGAAGGCGATCCCCGTGTCGAAGCCGATGATCGCGACGCCGTCGCTCGCGAGGTTGCGGTCCTCACCGAGATAGGAGGCGTAGGTGATCATCACCCCCATCCCGAGCGAGAGCGTGAAGAACGCCTGTCCGGCCGCGGCCGGCAGGAGTTCGGTCCAGTTCCCGGTAATGGTGCCGAAGTCCGGCGACAGGTAGTACGCGTAGCCGCCGCCGGACCCGGGTAAGGTAAACGCCCACACCGCGAGCCCGAGCAACAGGAGGATGATCGCCGGGACCATCACCTTCACCGCGAGCTCGATCCCCTGTCGGATTCCGAGCGCGACGATACCGACGGTCAGCGCCATGAACACGGTGTGGAGGATGAACGCGTCCAGCCCCGTCGAGAGCGCCCCGAACATGATCTCGGGGTCGCCCTCGTAGGCGGCGATACGACTGGCGTAGCTTCCCCGAAACCCCTCGAGGGTGTAGCGGATGAACCAGCCGGCGACGACGCTGTAGTACGAGAGGATGACGAACCCGGTGACGATGAAGACGCCGCCGACGTACGTCCAGATCCCGCCGCCGTACTCCCGCAGCGCGCCGACGGGGTTACGTTTGGTTTTCCGGCCGACGACGAACTCCGCGAGAATTGCGGGAAACCCGATCAGTGCGATGAACAACAGGTAGACCAGCAGGAACGCCGCACCACCACCTTCGCCGGTGACGAACGGAAACCGCCAGATGTTCCCCAATCCCACCGCGCTCCCGACCGCGGCGAGGATGAACCCTGTCCTCGTGGCCCATGTTTCACGTTGAACCATATCTCCGTGTTTAAAAGGCGCCTATATATAACTTTTTGTGGGCGTCCCCGCGGCGGGGCTGACGTTCCCGATAATTGTGGCAGGTTACGGAATTCTTTTCCTGTTGGTCATCACACAACGGCGTATGAGTCCCACGGCGGTGATCTCGGCATGACGATGGAGGATCGCATCGAGGAACTCGAGGAATTCCGCGAAAAAGCGCGAATGGGCGGCGGTGAGGACCGAATCGAGAAACAACACGACAAGGGGAAGATGACCGCCCGCGAGCGGATCGACTACTTCCTCGACGAGGGCACCTTCACGGAGTTCGACCAGCTCCGGACCCACCAGACCAGCCAGTTCGGGATGGAAGAGAAGAAGATTCCGGGTGACGGCGTCGTCACGGGTTACGGCGAGGTCAACGGCCGCACGGTGTTCGTCTTCGCCCACGATTTCACCGTCTTCGGCGGCTCGCTGGGCGAGGTGTTCGCCGAGAAGATCTGCAAGGTGATGGACATGGCGATGGAGGTCGGCGCGCCGATCGTCGGGCTCAACGACTCCGCCGGCGCGCGCATCCAGGAGGGTGTCAAGAGTCTCGCCGGGTTCACCGAAATCTTCCGGCGCAACCAGCGCGCGAGCGGCGTCGTTCCCCAGATTTCGGGGATCATGGGCCCCTGCGCGGGCGGGGCGGTCTACTCCCCGTCGATCACCGACTTCATCTTTATGGTGAAGGACACGAGCCACATGTACATCACCGGGCCCGGCGTCACCAAGACCGTCACCGGCGAGGACGTCACCCACGAGGAACTCGGCGGGGCGATGACCCACGCCGACAAGACCGGGGTCGCCGAGTTCGCCTGCGAGAACGAGGAGCAGGCCTTAGACGACATCAAGCGCCTGCTGTCGTACCTCCCACAGAACAACGTCGAGGACCCGCCGCGGGTCGACCCCTGGGACGACCGGGATCGGCGTGACGACGCCCTCGAGTCGATCGTCCCCGACAGTCCACAGAAGCCCTACGACATGACCAACGTCATCGACAGCGTGGTCGACGAGGGCTCCTTTTTCGAGGTCGCCGAGAACTTCGCGAAGAACATCGTCGTCGGCTTCGGTCGCCTCGACGGCCGCTCCGTGGGCCTCGTGGCGAACCAGCCCCGCGTCAACGCCGGGACGCTGACCGTCGACGCCTCGATGAAGGGGTCGCGGTTCGTCCGCTTCTGTGACGCCTTTAACATCCCGATCGTCACGTTCGTCGACGTCCCCGGCTACATGCCCGGGACCGACCAGGAACACCGCGGGATCATCCGCCACGGCGCGAAGCTGCTCTACGCCTACTCCGAGGCGTCGGTGCCGCTGCTGACGGTCATCACCCGCAAGGCCTACGGCGGCGCCTACTGCGTCATGGCCTCCAAAAATCTCGGCGCCGACGTCAACTACGCCTGGCCGACCGCCGAGATCGCCGTTATGGGGCCCCAGGGCGCGGTCAACATCCTCTACCGACAGGAACTCGCCGAGGCCGAAAACCCCGACGAGCTCCGGGACGAACTCATCGAGGAGTACCGCGAGGAGTTCGCCAACCCCTACACGGCGACGGATAAGGGCTTCCTCGACGACGTCATTCTCCCGACGGAGACCCGCCCGCGGCTGATCGACGACCTCGAGATGCTCGAGACGAAACGCGAGGACAACCCGGACAAGAAACACGGCAACATCCCGCTCTGAGATGACCGCACAGCACCAGTCGAACGTCGACGCCGGCACCGACGCCGTCGATCTGCTGGGTGGGCTCCCGGAGGGCGTCGACCTCGAACTGCCCGACGACGCCGACAGCGAGGAGGCCGCGGCCATCGTCGCCGCCATCGGCGCCCACCTCCACGATCAGGCGCTGGCCGCCGCGGCCGCGGCTGCCGACGAGGAGGAGACCTGGCAGGATCGTCGCTGGGCGTTCGCCGGTCGCGTGCGCGCCCAGCAGCAACGCGACGTCCGCGTGCCGCTCGACGCGCCGACCGATCCCTGGTCGGCAGCGGGGCGAACGGACCGATACTGAGCGGCGCTCGTCGAACCGCTCGAGCCGACCGACGCCGGACCCGAGGAGCCGCCGTGGCTCGAGGAGGCTCACGGGAAGATCGCCGACGAGCACGGCAACTGACGGCGAGTTCGGCCGCTTCGACCCGAAGCTGTCAACTGAGAGCAGTTCTCCTGTTGACCGATTCGTTGCGAAAAAGTAAGGTAGGCGCCCCGTGACGGTTCTGACAGAAATGTTCAGGAAGGTTCTCGTCGCGAACCGCGGGGAGATCGCCGTTCGGGTGATGCGGGCCTGTGAGGAGTTGAACGTCGGAACCGTCGCGATCTACTCGGAGGCGGACAAGGACTCGGGACACGTCCGGTACGCCGACGAGGCGTACAACGTCGGCCCGGCCCGCGCGGCCGACTCGTACCTCGATCACGAGGCCGTTATCGAGGCCGCACGCAAGGCCGACGCCGACGCGATCCACCCGGGGTACGGCTTCCTCGCCGAGAACGCCGAGTTCGCGGCGAAGGTCGAGGACGCCGACGGGATCACCTGGATCGGCCCCTCGAGTTCGGCGATGGAGTCGCTGGGCGAGAAGACCAAGGCCCGGAAGATCATGAGCGAGGCCGACGTCCCGATCGTCCCCGGGACGACCGATCCCGTCACCGACCCCGAGGAGGTCAAGGCGTTCGGCGAGGAGCACGGCTACCCGATCGCCATCAAGGCCGAGGGTGGCGGCGGCGGTCGCGGGATGAAGGTCGTCTGGGACGAAAGCGAGGTCGAAGACCAGCTCGAGAGCGCGAAACGCGAGGGAGAGGCGTACTTCGACAACGACTCCGTGTATCTCGAGCGTTACCTCGAGAACCCCCGTCACATCGAGGTCCAGATCCTCGCCGACGGCGAGGGGAACGTCCGCCACCTGGGCGAGCGGGACTGCTCGCTCCAGCGCCGTCACCAGAAGGTCATCGAGGAGGGTCCCTCCGCGGCACTGACCGACGAACTCCGCGAGAAGATCGGCGAGTCCGCCCGTCGCGGGGTCTCGGCCGCCGACTACACCAACGCGGGTACCGTCGAGTTCCTCGTCGAGGAGGAGCTCGGCCGTGACGGACCCCTGGGGCCGGACGCGAACTTCTACTTCCTCGAGGTCAACACCCGGATCCAGGTCGAACACACCGTCACCGAGGAGATCACGGGTATCGACATCGTCAAACGCCAGATCCGGATCGCAGCGGGCGAGACGGTCGACTTCGCCCAGGACGACGTCGAGATCGACGGCCACGCCATCGAGTTCCGGATCAACGCCGAGAACGCGGCCAAGGACTTCGCGCCGGCGACCGGCGGCACCCTCTCGACGTACGATCCGCCGGGCGGGATCGGCGTCCGGCTCGACGACGCGCTCAAGCAGGGCGACGAGCTCGTGACCGACTACGACTCGATGATCGCGAAGCTGGTCGTCTGGGGCGCCGACCGCGAGGAGTGTCTCGAGCGCTCGCTGCGGGCGCTGCGGGAGTACGAGATCGAGGGGATCCCGACGATCATCCCGTTCCACCGGCTGATGCTCTCCGACGAGCGGTTCGTCGAGAGCACCCACACGACGAAGTACTTAGACGAGGAACTCGACGAGAGCCGGATCGAGGAGGCCCAGGCCCAGTGGGGCTCCGAGAGCGCCGACGCCGGCGACGAGGAGGAGGCCGTCGAGCGCGAGTTCACCGTCGAGGTCAACGGCAAGCGCTTCGAGGTCAACCTCGAGGAACACGGCGCGCCGGCGATCCCCGCGGGCAACGGCGGCGGCCAGACCCAGGCCGGCGGGCCGCCCGAGCCGGCCGGCGGTTCCAGCGAGACCGAGACCGAGATCGAGGGCGACGGCGAGACCGTCGACGCCGAGATGCAGGGGACGATCCTCGATGTCGAGGTCGAGGTCGGCGACGAGGTCGAGGCCGGCGACGTGCTGGTCGTCCTCGAGGCGATGAAGATGGAAAACGACGTCGTCGCCTCCCGGGGCGGCACCGTCTCCCAGATCGCCGTCGAGGAGGGCGAGAGCGTCGACATGGGCGACACGTTGGTCGTCCTCGAGTAGACCTCCCGCCCGGTCGTTCGGTACCTGTCGCCGGAACCACCGCGATATATATCGTCGCGACCGAATAGCGGAGTAGGAACCACGAATGACCGCGCTCCGCTCGAGTTCTTCGACGCTGTACGTCGTTCGATCCGAGGTCGATCCCGACTGCGAGTACCACTGCGACGCGCTCGCGTCGCGGTTTCCCGACGCCACCGAGATCGACTTCGTCGCGGGCGAGCGGCCTCCGCTCGAGGACGCCGACGGCGTCGTGCTAACTGGGAGTACGGCGGCCGTCTACGAGGCCGACCGTCGGCCGTGGATCGCCGACCAGGAGGCGCTGGTTCGCGAGGTCGTCGATCAGGAGATCCCGACACTGGGGGTCTGTTTCGGCCACCAGGTAGCCAACGCGGCGCTCGGTGGCACCGTCGAGAACGTCGGTACGACCGCGGCGCTCGTCGAGGCCAACCTCGCGGACGACCCGCTGTTCGAGGGCGTCGATCCCGTCGTCCCCGCGGTCCACGGCGACGCCGTCACCGAGCCGGGCGAGGGAATGGAGATCATCGCGTCGGCCGACCACGCCCCCGTGTTCGGCACCCGCCACCGGTCGGCCCCGCTGTGGACCGTCCAGTTCCACCCCGAGATCACCGCCGCCGTCCGCGACCGCCTCGTCGAGGACTTCGACTGGGTGTCGCAACCGTTTTCGTTCGAGGACGTCTCCGCCGACCGCGTCTGCGAGAACTTCGAACGGCTCGTCGCCGAGCGAACGGGGTAGCCTCGAGCCCCCGTCTCAGCGGCCGACGACGTCCTCGTCGGTCGGCCCCTGGCCGTCGAACTCGGCGACCAGGGCGTCGAGGCGGTCGGGATCGTCCGCGCCGGTGAGCCGTCGGGTCGCGGTCTCGCAGTCGGCGTCGACCCCGAGGCGATCGCAGACCAGATCGGCCGTCGCCTCGGCCATCTTCCGGTAGGTCGTCAGCTTCCCGCCGACGATCGTCGCGAGGTTGTCGAGGTCGTCCCGCTCGTGCTCGAGCAGGTGAAAGCCCCTCGAGATCCCCCGCGCGTCGATCGCCGCCTCCTCGGGTTCGTAGAGGGGACGGACGCCCCACCAGGTCCGCAGGCGGGCGGCGTCGGCGACCGCGGGCAGCATCTTCGCACACTCCTCGACCGAACGTTCGACCTCCCAGTCGGCCCGCTCGTACTCCTCGGGGTCGTCGACGGGGACGCTGGTCGTCCCGAGGACGACCTCGTTGTCGTGGGGAACGATGATGTCGCCGTCGTCGGGATCCCGACAGCGGTTGCACACCGGCTCGAGCCGGTCGTAGTCGACCGAGACCATCACGCCCCGCGTCGGGCGGAGGTCGACGGTCGCGTCGGCCAGTTCGGCGACCGAATCCGCGTAGGGCCCGGCGGCGTTGACGACGTGGGTCGGCTCGATCGTCCGGCCGACCTCACCCCCGAGTTCGACGTCGGTGACTCGGCCGTCCTCGCGGTGCATGTCGGTCACCGGGGCGTGGGTCAGGATCTCCGCGCCGTGCTCGCGGGCGTCGGCCGCGTTCGCCGCGACCAGCCGTGAGGGAAGGACGACGCCGTCGGGGACGCGCATCGCCCGCTCGACGTCCTCGCTGAGATCCGGCACCTCCTCCCGTTCGGTGTCGCCGTCGACGACCTCGGTCGGGATACCGACCTCGGCGCAGGCCTCGCGTTTCGCCTCGAAGTAAGCGGGGTCGTCCTCGCTCAACTGGACGAACAGTCCGCCCGTTTCCCTGACGCAGGCGCCGGCGATCTCGGCGAGCGTTCGGCTCTCCTCGAGGCAGGCCCGGGCTTCGGGTCCGTCGGCCTCGGCGTATCGGGCGCCGCTGTGGAGCAGGCCGTGGGAGCGCCCGGAGGTGCCGGCCGAGAGCCCGCCGCGCTCGGCGAGGGTGACGTCGACCCCCCGAAGCGCGAGGTCTCTGGCGATTCCGGTGCCGGTGGCGCCGCCGCCGACGACGAGGACGTCGGTCCGAGTGTCCATACCGTCGTCAGGGATCGGAGACGGACATGCCTTTCACCTCACGGGATAGGGTTCGCCGGCGGCACTCGCTCCCAGGGGAGCGGGCCGTCGTACCCCTCGGGAACGTATGGACAGAGGGGGTCGCTCGCGAGGGGGTCTCCGGTGTGGGCGTACGCCCGCGAGCGACTGCCGCCACAGATCGTCCGGTACGGGCAGGCGCCGCACTTCCCCTCGAGGGCGTCGCGGTCCCGCAACTCGCGAAACAGCGGTGCTTCGCGGTATATCTCGTGGATCGGTCGGTCGCGAACCGAGCCGGCCGACTGCGGGAGGAATCCGGAGGGGAAGACCTCTCCGGTGTGGCTGACGAACGCGAAGCCGTCGCCCGCGATGACGCCGGCCCGTCCGTTCGCCCCCTCGTCGTCCGCGCTGCGCTGGGCGACCACGCGTCGGTACTGGGGCGCCTCGGTCGTCTTCAGTCCGAACGGCTCCTCGTCGGCGACCGCGGAGAGCCACCGCATCACGGCGTCGGCCTCGGCGGGATCGATCGCCTCGAGAACTCGCCCCCGACCGATCGGGACCAGGAAGAACACGCTCCACATGACGGCGCCGAGGTCGCTCACCAGCGAACGGATCGCCGGAAGCTCGCCGACGGTCTCCCGGCAGACGGTCGTGTTGACCTGGACCGGAATCCCGACGTCTCGCGCGTCCTCGACGGCCCGAATCGTCTCCTCGAAACTGCCGGACTCGCCGCGGAAGGCGTCGTGGCTCTCGGCGGAGGCCCCGTCGAGGCTGACGGCGATCCGCTTGAGCCCGGCGTCGGCGAGGGTTTCGACCCGTTCGGTCGACAGCGACCGCGTTCCGCTGGGGGTCATCGTCATCCGCAGTCCCAGCTCGTCGCCGTAGGCGACCAGTTCCTCGGCGTCCTCTCTGACCAGCGGATCCCCACCCGAGAGGACCACGAGCTGTCCCTCCCCGAACGCGGCCGCGTCCTCGAGCAGGCGCTTTCCCTCGGCGGTCGAGAGTTCGTCGGGGTGACGGTCGGGCTGGGCGTCAGCCCGACAGTGATCGCAGGAGAGCCCGCAGGCCTGCGTAACCTCCCAGATGAGCACGAGCGGACGCTCGGACGTGTCGACGGTGTACATCGGTTCGAAACTGGTCGCGGCGGGGGCAAAACCGTCCCTCGCGTTCTCGAGGCCCGGGAACGGGCGGGAAGATGTTCGCCGGAAGGCTCTTCCGAGTTCTATCGGATCCACTCCGTATGGTCGAGAAGACGGTGCGCTCGAGGGTCGACGACGAGAGGGTCTCGAGCCCCCGCTGGGAGGTGTTCGTCCGCGACGAGGCGTCCGACCCGCTGACCTACGCAGGTAGCGTGGTCGCGGCCGACGGCGAGACGGCCCACGAGCACGCCTCGCGGCTGTTCGGCTGGTACGCCGTCGAGGTGTGGGTCTGTCCGGCCGACGACGTCGAGCGGTACTCGGCGCGGGAGACCGAATCCGAGGACGGCGGTCGGGATTCCGGAGACGGGACCGAACCCCGCGTCTACGAGGAGACGGAGGGAACGCCTCGAGCGCGCGAGCGCTGATGCGGATTGCTGTACCGATTTACCGGCGCAACCGCGACCCGGGCGGCGGTTGCGCCGGAACTGACGTACAGTAAACCGTATGAGCGACGGTGCGACTCAACAGCAGAACATGAACGGGTAGATCAGCGCTACCCGATCGCCCGCCTCGAGTTCGGTGTCGAACCCCTCGAAGTGCTCGTTGAACCGGCCGTTGATACAGACGCGAGCGTAGGGGCGGGTCTGGTCGCCCTCGGGATTCTTCCGCCAGGTTCCCGGCAGTTCGTCGGGAACCGGCGCCCAGCCTCTGGCCGTCGCGTCGGCTTCGGTCTCGGCGATGAGCATCTCCTCGACGTCGTGCTCCTCGAAGAAGGCCTCGAGGAACTCCCGCAGCGTCGTCCCCTCGAAGGTAAACTCGAAAGCGTGGTCGCCGACGGCGTCGCGAACGTGGCCCGTACACCGAACGTCGACGGTCGTCGTTTGTACCTGCTGGTCGACTGCCGCGGTCGTCTCCGGGGTCATACTCGAATCGACGGGCCGGACGACCAAACAGGCAGTTACGAACATGTTCGCACAGATCCGGGACGGCGTCGACCGAACCCATCCCTGGTACGATCGGTTCCCGAACCGGTTAGCGGTGACTATTTTTGGAAATCCCTGGAAACTCACACAACACTTAGTAAGAAATAAACAGTATTTAAGCCTAGGCGAAGGAAGAAAAGGATTATGTATCGTTGATTGCTGCGTTCGAGTGCAGACGATGACCCTCCAAACAGACCACCCGCCGCATCCCGCCGACGGCGCCGCCGAAGACGCCCAGGGCTCTCGCGCGGAGCCAGTATCGCTCGACGACGACGACATCTTCCACATTCTGCAGACGAACCGTCGTCGGGACGCGATCCGCTACCTCCTCGAGCACGACGAACCGGTCAAGATGCGCGACGTCGCCGAGTACGTCGCCGCCCTGGAAAACGACACGACCGTCGCGGAGCTGAACTCGACGGAGCGCCAGCGCGTCTACATCCCGCTGTACCAGTCTCACCTCCCGAAACTCGACTCGGAGGGGATCATCGAGTACAACAAGTCCCGCGGGATCGTCCGCCCGACGGAGAAACTCGAGCTGTTCCGCCCGTACCTCGAGTTGCCCGGCGCCGACGGCGAGGGCGACGCCGGCGGCCGACT
>NZ_JBLRWX010000105.1:0-10849 GCF_047921035.1 Natronococcus sp. | reverse complement strand
GAACTGTTGTCACGTTCTCGGTGCCGATACGTCACGTACTACTTTTTGAAGAATCAACATACGAACGTCGAACAATTGAGTCGTCAAATAACTGCTTGGGAGCGATCGGTTTCGCTGGATTCGGTGTCCGAGCGGGAGCAACGTCCTGTGAAAACGTCGCTGATACACGATCACCTCCCTCGACTCGCCGAACACGGACTCCTCGAGTACGATCGCCGAAGCGGGGACGTCACGAGCACGGCGACGTTCGAGTCGATGCGCGATGAGATCAGACGCGCTCGCACACTCGACGAGGGACCGATTCCCGACGAGGAACCGCTGGATTCGGTTCTCTACACCGAACCCCTGGTGGAAGGGGCCGCAACCTCGAGCGAGTGACCTGACGAGGGTTCGGAGCGACGTTCTCTTCGCCCGGCCTCGACGGCTCCACGCTGTCGCTGCTCGTCGGTGTAGTCACTCGAGAGAACTGAACTGTCGCCCGGAACACTAACGTCCAGCGTCATCCCGTGGCGGCGTGCCGTGTCGGCTGGCTAACCCTCGTGCCGGGCGGGGGACTCGGTCCCCAGGTGTGACGGTGGACCGTCACGGTCGAGATATCACGTGCCCGGGTTCGCCGTACTGTCATCGCACCCGAATGGGTTCGCTCGGACGGGGACTAAAGGCACGCGTTCGTAGTAGGTCGGTGGGCCGTTTAAGTCTTGTTCGCGAGTCTCGGTGCCGGTTGCTGGACGACTCGGTCTCGGGACGGCGATACGACGGTACCACCTGACCGCGCGACGTTTCCGACCGCGAACGCTGCTGTCACACGACGAGTGCTCGAGGCAGAGCGAAGTGGAAGCCGTTAGCCGTCTTTCTTTTCGGGAACGCTGTGCGTGCTCGGATCCGGCACCGGCGGGATACCGGAGCCATCACCGGGCTGTTCGTCGGGATAGGAGAACTCGCCCTTGCTGTCCGGGGCCGCACCCTGCGTCTAGGGCGTATCCGGTTGCGGATCCCGTCTGGACGGCATAAACGCGTAGTTGACCTCCTGGTTCTCCGTTTCCTGCGGGAAACTCGCCGGGACCGAAACCGGGTCCTCGAGGCTCTCCAGAGCGGCGAGCCACTGGTTCTGGTGCAGCGTGTCGCGCGTGATGAGATGCGAGAGCATGTCCTGCATCCCGGGGTCGTCGGTGTACTCGTAGAGACGAGTTGCTGGAAGACGGATCCGAGGCAGTTGCGAACGGAAACGCGGTTGGCCCGGAAAACGGGAGCAGCAGTCCGTACAGACGGTTTCGTCCCGAGACCCAGCCGACTGATCGTCCGTCATTCGTCGCCAGACCGACTCCTCGAGTCGGTCTCGCTCAGTAGAAGTACTCGTCCTCGGAGAGCTGGACGTAGCGGCCGTCACGGTAGGCGAACTTGCGTTTCTTGTAGGCCGCGAGCAGCTTCGTCGCACCGATTCCCGCGGAGTAGGTCTGCTCGAGGATCGCCGTGTCCGTTCCGGAGCCCTGCATGCCGTTGACGATCTCGAACGCACGGTCCCAGTCGTCGGGTTCGTACTCGGCGACGATGTCGGCGAAAGCGACGTTGCGGATTATCTCGTCGCCGATCGCGCGCTTCCAGACGTCGTTGTAGCTCTCGAGGGAGTCGGTTGCGGCCAGCCGGCCGGCGATCTTGCCCGTTCGGACGGCGACGTGGTAGCCGCCCTCGTGGAACGCCGACGTAGTCCCCATCGCTCCGCCGGCGACGGCGATGTTCGCGCCGACGGGCGAGTCGATCGGCCGCGTCGAGGAGATCGGGTAGGTCTCGGTCCCCTTCGACTTCCCGCGGTCCTCGACGATCGGGATGTCTTCCTCGACGTCGTACTCGTCGCCGTACTCGCGCTCGAGCAGTCGGCGGATGTACTCGGCACCGGAGGGGAGCTGGTCGTCGGTCGGTTCCAGAAGTGCGTAGGAAGCAGGGTCGGAGACGTCCTCGAGACTCATCCCGATCGGCATCGTCAGGCCGACGCGGGCGACGGTGCCGTCGTTCGGGAATACCCACGGGTAGGCGGTCTCGCCCGGCATGTACCCCCACCAGAATTTGAGGGTGTCCTCGAACTCCTCGAACAGCTCGGGAGGGAACTCACGGTACTCCTGGTAGGCGATGTGGTTCGCTTCCGGCGGCGAGAGGTGATCCGAGACGCTCCGTCCGGGCGGGGTGAACTGATCCAGCGCCTCGAGGGTGATCCGGCGCTGGGGACCGTCCGCGAGGACGACGTACTGGGCCTCGAGCTGGTTCCCGTCCGAGAGTGTCAGCGTGTGGGTCGGCCCCTTCGGACTCGAGGCACGAAGGTCGGTGTCGAGGGACTTGACGCCGGTCCCGACCCGGAGATCGGCACCGGCGTCCTCGGCTCGCTCGTAGAGCCAGTCGTCCATCCGGGCGCGGTGGAAGGTGTAGCCGAACCTGGGGTAGTCGGCCTCCATCCCCGTCGTCGTCAGTTCGAGCCGGCTCGACGGCCCGACGAACTCGGTGGCCTCAAGCTCCCGGAGGATGACGTCGTCGGGAATCTCCCGATGGTCGAAGTCCATGATATCGATCCAGTAGTCGAGCATGCCGGCCGCATCGGTCGAGTCCGGGCCGAGTTCGTCGCGGTCCTCCCGCGGGACACCCTGTTCGAACAGCACCGTCTCGGCGCCGTGTGCGGCGGCTCGCTCCGCCGCACAGGCGCCTGCGGGCCCGCCGCCGACGATCGCGACGTCAACGCGTTCCATATGTCGTTGGGACTGGACGGGCCGTATTAAACTGTCTGAAGTTCGGATCGATCGCCGGCGGCGGTACTCCCCGCGAACTGAACGCTTTTGACGACACCGCTCGAGGCACCCACCATGTCCGCTACCGACGGGACGGATCTGCTCGTCCTGCGCAAGGGAACTCACGGAACGCCGATCGAACGGTACGCCGAGACGCTCCGGGATCGGCTTCCCGATCGAACCGTCGAGCTCGCCCGCACCCCGACCGCCGAGCGCGAGCTGATCGAGGACGCCCGCTTCGTCACCGGGATGACCCTCGAGGAGGAGCTGCTCGAGGCCGCCTCGAACCTCGAGGTGTTCGCCTGTGCCTACGCGGGGACGGGTCATCTGTCCCTGGACCGACTTCGGGAACGGGGCGTCGCGGTGACCAACGCATCGGGCGTCCACGGCCCGAACATGGGCGAACACGTCCTCGGAGCGATCTTGCACTTCACCCGCCGGTTCCACGTCGCCGAGCGCAGACAGCGCCGCCGGGAGTGGCGCCACTACAAGGCCCACGAGCTGCAGGGGTCGACGGTCACCATCGTCGGCCTGGGCGCGATCGGACGGGCGACCGCCGAGCGCCTCGAGCCGTTCGACGTTGAGACGATCGGCGTCCGCTACAGCCCGGAGAAGGGCGGGCCGACCGACGAGGTCGTCGGCTTCGACGACGAGCCGTTCGAGGACGCCCTCGCCCGAACCGACTACCTCGTGCTCGCCTGTCCGCTGACCGATCTCACCCGCGGGCTGATCGACCGCGACGTCATGATCACGCTCGACCCCGAGGCCGTGATCGTCAACGTCGCCCGGGGGCCGGTGATCGACACCGACGCGCTGCTCGAGGCGCTGCGCTCGAACTGGATCCGCGGCGCCTCGCTGGACGTCACCGATCCCGAGCCGTTGCCCGAGGACCACCCGCTGTGGAACGTCGGAAACGTCCAGATCACGCCCCACAACGCCGGGCAGACGCCCCGATACTACGATCGACTGGCCGACATCGTCGCCGAGAACGTTCGCCGGTTCGACGACGGCGACGACGAACTCCGGAACCAGGTCGTTCCCTGAGCGGGCTCCGACTCCGGCCGAGGCTCGCGAGTTCCGACTGTACCTTTTTGGCTCACGGACACCGACCTTCGAGTATGGCATCGAGCACGATCGTTCGACCGAGGCGGCTGATTCGATCCACTACGGGTCGACCGAAACGGAGGACAGGAAGATGACGCTGACGTTCGACGGGACGGTAATCGTCCCCGCGGCGGATCCGGACGACGGCGAACGAACCGCTCGAGCGCTACGCGGGCATCTCGAGCCCTCGAGTACGGTGATCGCCGTCAACGTCATCGAGAAAGCGGGTGGCGGGATCGACAAGGCTTCGATGGAACAGCGCGAGGAACACGCCGACGACATCTTCGAGCGGATCAGGGGCGTCCTCGACGAGTCGCCTGCTGCGGTCGAGACGGAGGTACTGTACGGCACCGACGTCGTCGAGCGGATCTTCGAGGCCGCCCGCGAGGAGCGAGCCGACGCCGTCGTCTTCAACGCTCGAGAGGGGAACCGCCTCTCGGAGCTACTCACGGGAGACGTCGCTCGTCGGCTCGTCAAGGAGGCGTCCGTCCCGGTCGTCGCGCTGCCACAGGCGGAGTCCTGACGATCGACCGCGCTCACTCGTCGATTCGACTCAGGCGATCGAGAAGCGTCGGTCCGTTCTCGCCGAGCGAGACCGCGTTCGCCCCGGAGTCGACGTCGACCGCGTCGGCCTCGGCCAGTTTCGGGAGGTGGACGTGGTGAAGCGAGAGCCGAACGCGGCGGCGCCGTCCGACGACCGCGTCGCCGACGCTGGCGACCGACCCGCTCTCGGGGTTGTCCTCCGTGCTCACCACGCGGTCCGTAAGATCGTCGACCGAAACCGGCGTGTCGGACTCCGCGAGACACCGAAGAACGAGACGGCGACGGTAGCTCGCGAGGAGATCGAACGTCGCGCTCGTCTCGTCGGCGGCTCCGGTCGACGGAGCGGTCAACGACTCCGGATCGGAGATGACGGGAAGCATCGTCCGTCGTTGGGGTCGATCCTATTTTTGCGCCTCGCCAAACTGTGATGGGGGTCCCATCGGAGTTTTGACACCGTGCGGTCGCCGGCGAGAGCTCGGTACGACGGGGACGAATAGCGGCCGCAGGCTGAAAACGGACCGTCGATCGGCGACTGCGACTACAGGTAGCCGTTCTCGAGCAGCAACTCGCCGTTCAGAACGCTCGCGCCTGCGGCGCCGCGGATCGTGTTGTGCGCGAGGCAGTTGTACTGCAGGCCGAACGACGACTCGCGGAGTCCGCCCGCGGCGATAGCCATCCCGTCACCCAGCGTGCGGTCCAGGCGGGGCTGGGGTCGGTCCGGTTCGTCGAAGACGTGGATGAGCTGGTCGGGCGAGGAGCGAAGCTCGAGCGAGGGGTACTCCCGCATGGCCTCGGCCGCATCCTCGGGGGAGAGTTCCGCTTCGGTTTCGACCCAGACGTTCTCGAGGTGGCCGTCGATCGTCGGGATCCGGTTACAGGAGGCGGCGACCTCGACGCCGTTGTGGCTGAGTTCGGCGCCGTCGAACTCGCCGAGCAGCTTGCGCGATTCGGTTTCGAGTTTGTCCTCCTCGCTGCCGATGTAGGGGATGGCGTTGTCGATGATCTCCATCGAGGAGACGCCGTCGTAGCCCGCGCCGGAGACGGCCTGAAGGGTGGCGACGTGGACCGACTCGAGGCCGTACTCCGCGAGCGCGGCCAGCGTCGGGACGAACGTGATCGTCGAGCAGTTCGGGTTCTTGACCATCGCGCCATCCCAGCCGCGCTCGTCGCGCTGGACCTCGAGCAAGTCGAGGTGGTCGGCGTTGACCTCCGGGATGACGAGGGGGACGTCGTCGGCCATCCGCGCGTTCGAGGAGTTCGAGGACATGACGTACCCCGCCTCGCAGAACGCGGGCTCGACCTCGGCGCCAACGCTCGAGGGAAGCGACGAGAAGAGGAGGTCGACGTCGTCGGGGACCTCGTCGGGGTCGGTCGCCGAGACGGTCGTGTCGGCGACGTCGTCCGGAATGGGGCCCTCGACGCGCCACTTCGCGGCCTGCCGGTAGCTCTTGCCGGCGCTGTCCTCGCTCGCGGTCAGTGCAGCGATCTCGAAGTCGGGGTGGGGATCGAGAAGCTGAATCAGTCGCTGTCCGACGGCTCCGGTTGCGCCGAGTACGCCTACTCGTACTGCCATTTTCCCGTCTCTCGGGGTCGTGTCCGCAAAACGGTTTGGATTTCCGCGACTGCTGCCGTCCGTCGGAGACTGTCGGCTCGCAGACGGCCGTATAGAAGAGATTAAGAAAACGGAGTCGGTCATATCGACCGATGCAGTACTACCGACGCCGACGCGACTCAGGTACCGCACCGGCAGCGTCCCACACCCCCCGCTCGAGGTGGTCCCGATGACGAACTCGACGGCCGGACTCGGCGGCCTGTTCGAGACCCGATTCAGCATCGGCGCGACGGTCGTTTCGGCGCTCGCCGTCCTGCTCGGGATCGCCTTCGGCGTAATGGGGTACCAGGAGATGAGCCTCCCGCTCGCCGGAGAGCTCTCGATCGTCACCGGGATGGTCGGGCTGCTGTTCGGACTCTTCTTCGGAATCGTCGCGTTCGTCGCCGCGGCCTACATGGATTCGGGCTACGGCGACGACCACGGGCACTGAACCGATCCTCGACTCGACTCCACTCGACTCCACTCCACTCCACTCCACTCTTCGACCGACCGACGCGACGCTATCGACTCTCGTCTCCGATTTTCCGGGTAAGAACTCGAGTTACGCGGGGACTTCGGCGCCTTTCTTCCGCGTGACGTAGCCGGCGATGCGGTTACGAACGCCCTTGGACTCGACGTTCGTCAGCTTCGTGACGCTGTCTTTGTTCTGTTCGAAGTCGGTCGTGAACGCCTCCGGGTACCGCTCCAGCAGGAGGTTCCCGGTCTTCTTGACGTAGGCCGGTTTGATTGCCATACAGATTGGTTTTCCGAGCGCGCCCTAAAGCCATTCGTTCTTCGGCGGCCCGGTGGATCCGTCGTCACCACTCGGCGTGTTCGCGCACGCGCTCGAGGGCCTCCCGCTCGCGCGGACCCCCGGCGCGGTCGACGACCGAGGCGGCGTACTCGAGGCGATCCCGGAGCGTCTCCTGGTCGTACGCCGGGACGCCCAGACGTGAGGCGGCGACAGTCGCCTCGATCACGGCGCCGAACCCCCTGTCAATTGTCGGCACCATCTCGGCGACGACGTCGGCCTCGAGGGGCCGAAGCTCCCACTCCTCCCAGCGGGTGTCGCCCTCGGTCCCCGAGTCGACCCGCTCGACCGCGACGCGCGCCCAGGCGTTCGCCGACTCGAGGATTGGTTCGTCGAACTCGCTGATCGAGAGCGCGGCGTCGGCGAAGACGACGGGGTCGACGGTGAACTGGACGTACCCCTCGCCCTGGCGGTGGAAGTTCCGTCGCGTGCGGGTGTTCCCCCAGGTTCTCGCGGTGACGGGATCGTCGGTTTCGTCGCCGACGAACAGCCCGAGCGGGGCGGCGTTCCACCGATCGTTCGGCCCCAGGGTCGTCACGACCGACTCCGTGACGCCCGCGAGCGAGACGGGCCACTCGACGGTGTCGGGGTCGGCGCTCGCGTTCGCGTCTCCGTTCCACGTCGGCTCCGGGCGGTCGGTCACAGTGGTACCGTTTCGTGCTCGAGGGCGATGAACAGTCCGGCCGCGGTCAGATCGGCCGTCGTCCCCGGGTTGATCCCGCGGTCGACGAGTTCGTCGGCGAACGCCTCGAGGGCGTCGCGATCGGTCTCGAGGGCGTCGCGCTCGACCAGCGCGGCCGCCCGTTCGGTCACCTCGGCCGCGACGGCCTCGCCGCTGCGGTCCGCGACGAGCGTGTCGGGTCGCTCCGCGAGCAGGGAGAGGAACACTGCGGCGGTCCGCTCGAGGATCGGCCCCTCGGCGTCGGCGAGCCGTTCTGCTGCCGCGAAGGAGCGTTCGAACCCGGTGACCCACTCGCGGGCGACGTCGTCGCCGGGGACGCTGCGGTCCATCACGTCCAGCAGCGTGAGCCCGCGCTCCTCGAGGGTCGGCACCGCCGCCGCGCCGCGCCGAACGTCGAGCGGGGCCATTCCCTCGGGCGGGTCGGCGACGAAGACGTCGACGTGCTCGAACGACCGGTAGAACGCGGCCGCGTCGGTGACGGTCGTCCCCTCGAGGACGCCCTCGACGACGGGCTGTGACAGATCGTCGCCGGCCGCCCGGACCAGCGGGACGAGCAACAGCAGCGCGCCGAACTGGGTGTTGCCGCCCTCCTGGGCGGCCATCCCCTCGACCGCGCGCTCGAAGGCGGGGCCGACGGCGGCGCCGTTCGCGGCCAGTTCGAGCCCGTCGCGGGCGCCGACGGCTCCGGCGAGAAAGTGTTCGAACCGCAAGTCCTCGAGGTCGCGGTGGCGATCGACGTTGCCCGGTTTGGGCGTCCCCGCGACCTCGAGCAACAGCGCGAGTTCGGCGGTGCGGTCGGGCACGGCTCCGTACATACCGTCGTCTACGACGGCCCGGGATAGAAGTACGTCCGGTTCTTCGCTGCGAGAACCATCTCGGCTCGGAGTCGCGAGCGACTACGAGGATCGAACGGCGGTAAACTGCCCGTCTCTGTCCACGTAGATCGTTTCTCCGTCGACGACGGCGTCGATCGGGAACCCGTCACTCCAGTGACTGTCGTCGAACGCGAACGTCCAGCGTTCGCTCCCGTCCTCGAGGTCGAAGCCGACGATCTCGTCGGGCGACGATCGCCCTCGACGGCTGTGGGCGACGACCACGAGATCGCCGACGATCGTCGGCTTGCCGTAGGCGTGGGTCTCGCGATCGTTCCACGGCGCGTCGGCGCCGGTGCTCGAGAGCGTGTACCGGCCGTGGGTGACCGCCGTCTCGCCGACGGCCGCGCTGTCGAAGGCGTCGCTGACGGTGTCGACGATCTCCCTCGAGGCGACGTCGAAGACGACGATCCCCTCCTCGCTCGGCGTTTCGACGAACAGGGCGTCCTCGGTGACCGCCAGCCCGCTTGCGGTCCGGCCCGACTCCAGAGGGCCCGTCCACAGAACCTCGCCCGTCGTCGGATCGAGCGCGGCGATCCCGTCCGAACCCCCGCCGGACTCAGCCTGTCGCCTGTCGAGCAGGGCCCAGACCGTCCCGTCGGCGACGGCGACCGTTCCGCTCCTCGAGTGGAACCCGTAGGCGACCCGGCTGGCCTCGCTCTCGACTTCAACCTCGACGGCCTCGTGCTCCCAGCGGAGCGACCCGTCGGTCGCGTCGTGTGCACGGAACACCCCGTCGACGCTCACGTAGACCGTTTCGAAGGCGACGACGGGCGAGGAGACTGACTCGGCGCCGTCGAACGCCTCGATCCAGCGCACCTCGCCGGTTTCGGCCTCGAGCGCCGCGAGCCCATCGCCCGCGACGTAGACGCCGTCGTCGGCGACCGCCGGCGTCCCGGCGGCGTCGATCGCGTCGGCCGTCCATCGGCGGCTCCCGTCGGCGGCGTCGAGCGAGTGGATCTCGCCGTCGGCCTGGAGGTAGACGGCGCCGCCGACGACAGCGGCCGGCCCGCTGCGGTCGTACTGCCAGGCGACCCCGTCGGGTCGTTCGAGCCCGGCGCTCGAGGGGACGTGTCGACAGTTTCCGATCGTCCCGCCGTGTGAGGACCAGCCGTTCGGTTCGGACAGGTCGGGGGCTGCGGGGGCGTCGGGGGATTCGTTCGCGCTACTCGTTCCGGCTGCAGCGAGGGCGGTTCCGGTTGCGAGCGCCGCGCTCGAGACCATCACCGATCGTCGGTTCCATTCACCCATACACACTTTCATATCTTCCAACCATATTATCTTTATGGAAATTTGAAAATACAGGCTAATTTGATTATTTGGGAGTTAGTAATATAGTGGGATGCTCGAGGGTCCGTTCACCGCGGGTCGGGGCGAACGCGGACTCAGGAGCCGGATTCGTCGGTCGTCCCGTCGTCGTCCCGGTGGCGGGTCAGCGCCTCCTCGATCGTCAGTTCGCCCGCGGCGACCCGTCGGGCCAGTCCCTCGTCGATCGCCCGGTTCGTCTCGCTGTGCTCGCGGGCCCGATCCTTGATCATCTGCAGCTCGCCCGCGGTCGGTTCGATCTCGCGGCGTTCGACCGGTTCGCCCTCGAGGCGGGCGATGTTCACGGCCGCGAGCACGTCGCCCATCCCGCGTGCGCCGGTGCCGAGGTACGGGGTCGTCCCCGTCTCGTCGACGAGTTCGACGCGGACGTCCTCGAGGTCGTTGATCAGCGTCGAGCTCTGGAGCCGGGCGCCGTCGCCGATCCGAACGACCGGCGAGGCGGCCTCGGCGACCTCCCGCTGGATGACGTCGACGGCCTCGGAGAGGGGGACCTGGAACGCGGCGACGACCATCTCGCCCGCCAGCACGGCGATGCCGGGTTTCCGTCCGGGGTCGACGCCGACGATCGTTCGACCGCCCTCGCACCGGGCGGTCGTCAGCGCCTGATCGACTGCCCGGCGGGGCGCATCGGGATCCGCGACGACCGTCGTCACGTTCGAAAACGCGTCGGCGTAGTCGGCGCCGGTGACGACGACGGTCGTCTCCTCCGGCAGCGGCTCGTCGGGCTCGACGGTCGTGAACGCGGCGCCGCGCTCACGCAATTCGTTGACGACGCCGTGGTACACCTCGAAATCTGACGTGGCGACGACGATCACGGTCGTCCTTCGCTCCCGGCTCGAATAAACGTACGCGAACCGCCGTCGGTCGGGGCGGATTTCAGGAGGTTTTTGCGGGGTGGCGAGCAATATCGCCCGTGAACGACGAGGCGATTCCGACCGGCTGTGGGCCGATCGACGAGCTGCTGGGCGGCGGGTTCGAGCGCGGGACCGTCACGCAGCTGTACGGACCGCCGGCCGCCGGCAAGACGAACCTCGCGCTGTCGGCCGCGGTCGAGACCGCCGTCGCGGGCGAGACGGCCGTCTACATCGACACCGAGGGGCTCTCGATCGACCGCTTCGAGCAGTTGCTCTCCGCGCGCGTCGAGGAGAC
>NZ_JBLRWX010000104.1:0-10867 GCF_047921035.1 Natronococcus sp. | reverse complement strand
ACGGCGTACGCGAGGAACTCCTCGCCGTCCTCGTCGAGGGCGTCGCCGTACCGGTTCTCGATCAGTCCGAGGTAGCTAGTGATCATCCGCAGGGGTTCCTGCAGGTCGTGGCTTGCGGCGTAGGCGAACTGCTCTAAGCGCTCGTTCGACGCCTCGAGCTTGCGTTCGTACTCCCTGCGCTCGGTCACGTCCTGGACGACGAGCATCCCCTGTCGGGTCGATCCGGTCGTCTTGACGGGGATCGTGTGCGCCCACAGCTCCCGCCCGGCGTAGCTCACCTCGAAGGTGTTCTCCTCGCCCTCGAGGGCGTCCTCGAAGTACGGCTCGACGGTCTCGACGAGGTCGGCGGGGTAGCGCTCGTGGATCGTCTTCCCGACCGCGCTCTCCCGATCGATGCCGAGGTCGGCGAGGAGGTTCCCGCCGGCGGCCGTGTACCGCAGGTCGTCGTCGAACAGCGCGACGACGCCGTTGGGGAAGTTCTCGACCAGCGTTCGGTACCGCCGTTCGCTCTCCTCGAGCCTGCGGCGGTACTCCCGACGTTCGGTGACGTCGGTCTGCGTGAGGACGCCACGGACGACCTCGCCGTCCTCGTCCGTGATCGGCATTCCGTGGATCATCACCGTCCGTCGCCCCCCGTCGGCCGTCTCGATCTCGACGACGTCCGGTTCGAGAACAGTCTCGCCCTCGAGGACGCGGCTCATCGTCCACTCCTCGGGATCGATCGGCTCGCCGGTGTCGGCCCACCAGCCGTCGTATCGCTCGTAGTCGGCGACGGTTTCGGCGTCGAAGACGTCGTCGCCCCAGATCTCCGCGGCAGCGTCGTTGGCCTCGACCAGGCGGCCGTCGGCCTCCGCGACCACGACGCCGACGGGTAACACCTCGAACAGCGTTTCGAACTGGCGCCGCTGCTCCGCGAGTTTCCGCTCGGTACGCTTTCGCTCCGTGATGTCGATCAGCGCGCCCGGGAACGTAACCGGGTTCCCGTCGGCGTCGCACTCGACGCGGCCGCGGGCGACCACCCACCGGAACTCGCCGTCGGCGTCTCGCACGCGGTACTCCGCCTCATACTCGCCGCAGTTCTCGACGGCCGCCTCGATCCGTCGCTGGACTCGCTCGCGGTCGTCCTCGTGAACCGACGAGACGAACTGCTCAAGGGTCACGCCCTCGCGCGCCGCGTCGGGATCGATCCCGAACTGCTGTGCGAACGCGGCGCCGGTGACGAGCCGGTCGTCCGTGACGTGCCACTCCCACGTGCCGACCGCACCCGCCTCCGTCGCGGCCTCGAGCTGGGATTTGGTCTCCCGGAGGGATCGTTCGCGCTCCCGCTGCTCGGTGACGTCCTGGGCCATCGCCATCCCGGCGACGACGCCCTCGTCGTCGGTTACCGGAACCGTGTGAACCCGCCAGTTTCGATCCGCGTACTCGAGTTCGATCGTGTTCTCCGCTCCCTCGAGCGTCGCTCGCAGGTTCGGCTCCAGCACGTCGGCGACGGCTCCTTCCCCGATCTCTCGGACGTGTTTGCCCTCGAGGTCAGCCGCCGCCATCGGGAGGTCCTCGAACGCACGTCCCGCCGCCAGCGTGAACTCGAGGTCGTCGTCGAACAGCGCGACGATCCCGTTCGGGAACGACTCGGCGAGCGTTCGGTACCGCCGTTCGGAGCGCTCGAGGTCGCGTTCGCGCCGCCGGCGCTCGGTGACGTCCCGGAAGTACACCGACAGTCCCGTCTCGGAGGGGTAGGCCCGCACCTCGAACCAGCTGTCCAGCGGCTCCGGGTAGTACTCCTCGAACGTGACCGTCTCCTGGTCGTACATCGCGCGCTCGTACTTCGGCTTGAACTCGCGGCGTTCCGCCGCCGGGAACGCCTCCCAGACCGTCTCCCCGACCAGACCGCGGTCTCGAGGATCGATCAGCTCCTCGGCGCGGTCGTTGAGGTAGGTGAACTCCCAGTCCTCGTCGAGCGCGAAGAAGGCGTCCGAGATCCGACCGTGGATCTCCTCGATCTCGCTGCGGCGCTGCTCGCTCTCGACCGCCGACGCCAGCACGTTCGCGACGCTCTTGACGAAGTTCGCGTCGTAGGGGGTGAACGCGCGCTTCTCGGTCGCGTGCACGCCAAGAATCCCCCACGGCTCCTCGGGCGAGCCGACGACGACGCTGATCCCGCTGACGACGTCGTGCTCGAGGAGCAGGTCGGGACCGGCAAAGCGATCCTCGTCGTGCAGGTCGTCGACGACGACCGGCTCCTCGGACAGCAACGTGTACCCCGCCTGCGAGCCCGTGTCGACGGGGACCGTCGCCGAACCGACCACCCCCTCCGGCCAGCCGACGCCCGCCCGAAGTGCGAGCGCACCCTCGTCGGGACGCAGTTCGAGCACCTTCGCGTACTCGGCCTCGAGCGTCTCGGCGACGGCGGCCGACGCCTCCTCGAACAGCCGGTCGAGGTCGTCCACCTCGAGCGCTCGCTGGCCGAGGTCGGCGACGGCCTCCTGCTGCCGAATCCGACGACGGAGCGCCGCGTCCGTCTCGGGAGCCGAATCCATGATGAACCCGATAACAGAGTGGTGCGCGTAAGTCCTTCTATCTGTGGCCTGTCCGACCCCGACGGTCGTCGGTTGCGGTTCCCGGACGGAACCGGTGCCTACTTTTGCGCGAGCGTCCTCGAAAACGCACAATGAGTGAGGAGTTTACGAGGGAGGTCCCCGTCCGGTTTCGGGATCTCGACCCGCTGAACCACGTCAACCACGCCGTCTACGCGAGCTACCTCGAGTCGGTCCGGATCGACTACATCGAGGAGGTGTTCGGCCAGCGTCTGCGGGAGCTGTCGTTCGTGATCGCGAACCTCGAGCTCTCCTACCGCCGGCCGATCGAGTACGGCGACGAGCCGGTCGTCGCGCTGTGGGTGACCGATCTCGGCGAGACCAGCTGTACGATGGCCTACGAGATCCGGGCCGACGGCGAGGTCGCCGCCACCGCCGAGACCGTGATGGTCCACACCGACGCCGAGACCGGGTCCCCGGCGCCGATCGACGAGGACGTCCGCGAACGGATCCGCGAGTACGAGGGTCTCGAGGCCCCGAGTTAGGGTCCGATTCTGCCGCCCGTCAGCCGAACGACCCCGAAGACGTGGGTCTCGTCGGCGACCGCCCGCGAGCGCTCCCGGAGCCGTGCGTGGGCCGCGTCGATCTTCGCGTCGAGACGCAGGTGGGGAGCGTCCTCGTAGCGCAGCTTCGTCGTCGGCGGCGTCGAGAGGACGACGATCGCCCGGAAGACGGCGTTGACCGGCGGGGCGTACCACTCGTCGCTCCGGGCGGCGTTCGCCAGCACGACGTGGCCGCCGGGACCGACGAGATCACACCAGTCGTCGACCGCCCCCGCGGGATCCTCGAGCATGCCGACGACGAACGTCGCGAGGACGGCGTCGACGTCGCCCGCGTCGCCGACGGCGGCCACCTCCGGGATCGACCCGAACGGCGGACTCGTCGCGTCGCCGCGGACGACGTGGACGTTGTCGTACTCGGCGGTCAGCTCGCGGGCTCGCTCGAGGACCGGTCCCGTGAAGTCGAGTCCGATCACGGTCCCCTCGGGACCCACCTGCTCGCGCAGGTAGGGGAGGTTCGCGCCCGTTCCACACCCCATCTCGACGACGGTGTCCCCGCGCTCGAGCCGGCAGGCGGCCGCGGCCCGCCGACGGAGTGCCGGAATCCCTGGCGTGCGACGTGCAATCAGATCGTAGAGTCGGGCCCACCGGCCGTAGAACTCCTGTGCGTCCTCGCCGCTCGTGCTCGCCGACATGTTAGAGGAGCCGGCGGACGCTGTCGGCAACCGACTCCGCGTCGGACCCGAGCACGTAGATCAGCGGTTCGATCCCCATCCCGCCCGTCTGGTAGAGTACCGTCGCGTCGGGCCGGTCGTCGATGGCCGCGCCGACGCTCTCGTCGACATCGCCCGACTCGTCGAACTCGGCGGTGACGTGACCCCGCTCGGACAAGGCCTCGAGGACGTCGGGATCGTAGGCGACGTTGATCGCCGCCGTGGCGTCGGTACCGTGGCGGCGCGCCGAGAGCAACACCGTCGCGACGTGCTCCGAGACGCCGAACTCGGGGCTCGAGGGAACCGTCGTCCGTCCCTTTACGTCGAAGATCCGCCCCGGGACGCCGGCGACGTCGTCGACGTCCGCGGCGTCGGGCGTGCAGGCGACGAGGTTCGAGCCGACCGCGGGGATCAGGGTCGCGAACCCGCTGGCGTTCTCGAGGATCCGCAGCCCCCGTCGCAGCGAGGACAGCACCCGCTCGCTGGTCCGAAGCTCGCTCTCGGGGTCGTGTACCCGAAAACTCGCACCGTGGTCGGCCAGCTCGGGAACGGCCTCCTCGTGGAGCTGGGCGAGCAGGTCGCTCCCGCTCTCGAGGTCGCGGATCAGGACCTCCGTCTCGATCAGCGCCTGCACGGGAGCCATATCACCGTTCGCGAGTCCCTCGCCGAGTTCGTCGACGAGGGTGGTGACGCGCTCGTCGCCGGCGATGCGGTCGTTGACCGTCACGTCGCCGTGGGCGTACTTCGAGACGGCGCTCTGGCTGATGCCGAGCACCGACGCGACCTCGCTCTGCGTGAGTCCCCGCTCGCGAAGGTCGCCGGCGAGCAACGACCGGAACGTCGGCAGGAACTCGTCGACGACGATCTCTTCGACGAATTGCATTTCGTACGTGAGCAGATGCGCGCCGCGGAAATAACTCCTGGGTCCCGGCGATCAGCGGACGATCGTCACCGGAACGGGTGCGCGCCGGGCGACGGCCTCTGCCACGCTGCCCAGCAGGATCCTCGAAACGCCGTCCCGGCCATGGCTGCCGAGGACGACGTGGTCGATATCGTTCGCGGCCGCGTACTCGGTGATCGTCCGCGCCGGCGAGCCCAGCTTCAACTCCGTTCGGATCTCGCGGTCGTAGTCGGCGGCCGTCCGCCGTGCGTCCTCGAGCACCGCCTCACCCTGTCTTCGGAGCCACGACTCGATCTCGTCGCTGTAAATGTAGCCGTCCGTGTTGCCGTACCAGTAGCTCGAGGGGTTGATCACGTGCAAGACGGTGAGTTCGGCGTCCGGGAACGACTCGACGGCGTACTCGAGGGCTCGGTCGGATCGCTCCGATCGGTCGACGGGGACGAGGATCTTCGATTCCATGTCACAGTTTACCATCCGCACGTACAAATCGCCGCCGGCGTCACGGACGATTTATCCCGTTCTCGACGAAACCACCTCTCGATGAGCGACCAATCCATCGGGCTCGTGATCGGCTCCGGGGTCGCGACGTTTTTTATCGTCAGCGTCGCCGTCGGCGGGCTCGCCCGTGAGCTGCTCGGAGTGGGACTGCTCGTCGGCCTGCCCGTCGGCGCACTGGCCGGCGCCGTCGCGGTCGCCAGCGTCGCGACCGGGCTCGCCGAGTCGACCCCGCCCCGCCAGCGCCGGCTAACTGGTGGGTTCGCCGGCTTCACCATCGGCTTCGTGATCGGAACCGCGCTGTCGACCTATCTGCTGCACTTCGATCTCAGCTCGTCGGTCGCCGCAGGCGCGGCCGTCGGGATCGTCCTCGCGGTGCTGGTCTCCGACCGAGTGTAGTCAGTCCTCGCGCTCGAGCTGGTCGCCGCCGAACTCGTCGTCGCTCTGGATTCGCGAGGCCTGCGGGCCGGCCTGGTCCTGGTACTTCGAGCCCCGCTCGCTGCCGTAGGGTCGTTCCGCTTCCGTTTTGAGCTCGGTGAAGGTGAGCTGTGAGATCCGCATTCCGGGCGTCAGCGCGACGGGCGCGGTGCCGAGGTTCGACAGCTCGAGGGTGATCTGGCCGCGGTATCCGGGGTCGCAAAGCCCGGCTGTATTCGACAGGAACACCCCGCCCCGGCCGCCGAGGAAGTTTTCGATCGTCCGTCCGTTCGGCTGCACCTCGAGGTCGTAGGTTGGCTCGACGCGATCGGTCTCCTCGACGGACGCCACCTTCTCGAACCGGACCCCTCCCTCGAGGAGCTGCTCGAGGCGCTCTGTGTCCGCACCTTCGTCGGCGTAGACGTCGCAGAACCGACGCAGCATCGATCGCTTGACCGAGCCGTACTCCTCGTTTTCGACGTTCGAAATGCTCGATTTCGAGGAATAGTCCATCTTCTCTGCGGCGTCGATCATACGGAGCCCCGCCTCCTCGCGGAGGGACCGAAGCAGTTCGCTCGGGACGGGAACGTACTGGCCCCGCTTGTGAGCGTCCGGAGCGAGATCGATCGCCCATTCGGTACCGCTGTTGTGAACGTCGCTCGGTTCGATGTAGTTCTCGCGTTCCCTGCTGTAGGTCGAACTCAACAGTCCCAGCCGACTCGCGAGATACAGCGTTCGGTCGGCGAGCGCTTCGTTCGCCGTGTACAGCGTATCTCTCGTCTCGCGCCGACAGCCGTCTCCGTCGAGCATCCCCTCGAGCAGCGCCTCCAGCACGTCGTCGGACCAGTTCCACGCGCGCTCCGGGACGTTCTTTTCGCCACCTTCGCTCGCCAGCCGCCGGAACAGTTTCGCCCAGAGTGCCGAACAGACGGTCAGTCGTTCGACGCCGTCGTTTCGTTCCCGTCGGTAGACACTCGTCCCGTACTGCTCGAACCACGATTCGACGCGGTCGAGCAGCTCCGGGTCGGTGTTCGCGATCTGGATCTGCTTTCGGCGGACGGAGCCCTCGGCGATGTAGAAGCCGAGGACCCACCCGAACTCGGGCGTGATATCGAGATGCCGGGGAAGCCGCGCGTCACTCTGTTTGAACGCAACCTCGGCGTCGTCCGGCGTCTTCACGGACGAGACACAGGAGAGCGGGGCCGCGTTCCTCGACTCGTAGTGACGGCGGGTCGTTCGTCCGACATCGTCGGTCCATCGAACGGCTCCTAACCCGTCGGCTGCGTACGCGACGATCTCGTCGTCCCCCTCGAACAGCGTCACGAGATCCAGCTCCGTCTCCGTCCCGCGCGGTCCGGGGAGCTGATCGGGAACCATCACGTGCGTTCCCTCGGCGTCCTCGCTCGGAATCCGGGTGACGCCGCCCCACTCGTCGATCGTGAACAGGTTGTGATCCTTCGTGACGTGTACCTGTCGTCCGGACTCGAGCGTGACGCGGTAGATCCGCTTCGTCGGATTCGTGATGTAGTTCGTCACCGGGTGCGTGCTCACGCGAAGCGTCTTCGGATCGAACGCGACCGCGTGAGCCGGGCGCTCGTTTTCGACGATGTCGCCGATCTCGTAGAAGCCGTATCCGTCCTCCGGGGTCCACAGGAAGACCTCCTCGTCGGCGGGCAACGACGCGTGCACGACGACGGCGAGCCGACCCAGCGACGAGCGGCCCTCGACGTGAGCGATCAGGTCGGCGGGAATCTCGACGCGCTCGTGGGTCGTTCCCAGCACGAAATCCCCCGGATGGAGGATGAAGTCGTCGCCGTCGTCGACGACCGTCTCGGTGACGTACTCGTCGACCTCGTGTTCGGCGTTCGGGTGGATACAGGAGATGTTCGTCCGCTGGAACTCGAGGAACTCCCGGCCCAGCCGCAGGTCGACGCTGGCGGGCTGGATCTGCAACTCGGGATCGTCGAGGGGATCGACAGCGAGGTCGCCGTCCTCGAGGCGCTTCAGAATATCGGCGTCGGAGAGGATCATACCCGACGAGTCGAACGGCGGGGGTGTAAACGGTTCGACTTGGGAGCGAATCGACTCGAGTTCTCAGCCGAGCGACGGGAAGAGGAGCAGGGCCGCACAGACCCCGCCCGCCAGCAGCGCGGTCGCGGTGGCGGTCGATCGCTCGAGCGCGAAGCCGACCGCGAGCCCGCCGCGCCAGACGTAGGCCGCCCAGCCGCAGGCAAGGAGCGCGAGCGGGACGAACAGCCAGAAGTCGGGATCCGACGGAATCGAGCCGGGATCGACACTGAGGGTCGCGAGCACGGCGAGCGCGAGGTTGAAGGCGACCAGCCCGACCAACAGGGGAACGAGCCCCCAGGCCGCGAGCGAGAGCGTCTCGGCCGGTTCGCCGTCGGCGCCGACCGCGAGGACGAGCCCGTAGAGGACGACCGTCGGCACGACCCAGTACAGCAGCGTCGCCTCGAGGTGCTGGAGCGCGGAGAGTACCGTCACGGGGTCGCCAGCGAGGTCACCGGCGAGCCACCAGCCGAGATCGACGGCGAGGGAGCCGAGCCAGTACGCGAGGACGATCCCGACCGCTCGCCGCAGCGAGAAGGCGTCCGCTCGAGCGAAGTAGCCGTCGGGGTCGGCAAGCGGCGTCGATGGCTGCGTCACGATCCGACCAACAGACGAGCGGCCCAAAACGGTTCGGATCGAGCCGGGATTTTCGCCGCGGCTATAGGGATCGGCCCCGTTCGCTCGAGCATGAAGCAGGCCATCGTCGCCCGCACCGACATCGGTATGGGACAGGGAAAGCTCGCCGCGCAGGTCGCACACGCCTCGCTGTCGGCCTACGAGAAAGCCGACAAGCGAACCCGCGACCGGTGGAAATCGGGCGGGCAAAAGAAGGTCGTCCTCAAGGGCGAGAGCGAACGGCAGCTCCACGAGCTCTCCGAAATTGCGGAGAGTCGCGGCCTGCCTAACGCCGTGATCCGGGACGCGGGCCACACCCAGCTCGAGTCGGGCACCGTCACCGCGCTGGCGGTCGGGCCGGGCGACGAGGACGTCGTCGACCGCGTGACGGGCGAGCTCTCGCTGTTTTAGCTTGCTCGTCCGCTTCGCCGGCTCACAAACCCCTTTTTTGCTGGCGGCCCTCGATCGGGTATGACCGACGACCCACACGGCGGACAGCCGATCGAACGGGCCGGCGCCGACCTCGCTGACGCCTCGGCGGCGATGATTCTGGTCCACGGCCGCGGCGCTCGAGCGCGAGGGATGCTCGGGCTCGCCGAGGAGATCGATCGCGACGACGTCGCCTACCTCGCACCGCAGGCGGCGCGGGGAACCTGGTACCCGAACACCTTCCTCGCCGACCTCGAGTCGAACCAGCCCCACCTCGAATCGGCGCTCGGGCTGCTCGGGGACGTTCTCGAGGAGGCGACGACCGACGACGGCGACGGGAGCGTGCCCCTCGAGCGGACGGTGCTGCTCGGGTTCTCGCAGGGCGGCTGTCTCGCGACCGAGTACGCCGCCCGGAACGCCGACCGCTACGGCGGGATCGTCGCGCTCAGCGGCGGGTTGATCGGCCCCGAGGGAACGCCGCGGGAGTACGACGGCTCGATGGACGGGACCCCGGTGTTCGTCGGCTGCGGCGATCAGGACCCCCACATCCCCGTCGAGCGCGTCGAGGAAACGGCACGAGTGTTCGAGGGCCTCGAGGCCGACGTCGAGAAGCGGATCTACGAGGGCGTCGGTCACACGGTGCTCGAGGACGAACTCGAGTACGTTCGAAATCTCGTCGACGACGTCGTCGAACGGTCCAGCGGCGACCGTTAGTTTCGTTTCTACTCCTAATAATCCAAAATAACGGGGCGTGGTGTTAATCACCGCCGGTCCGATAGCTAGAGCCGGAATGAACGCTCGGTGTCCGGAGTGCAGCGACGGGCTGGGAGAACTGGTCGGGAAGAACCACACCGACGGCGACGTGTCGGCGGACTTCGAGTGTCCGGGCTGTGGCCACGAGTGGGGCGTGACGCTGTAGCGGCCCGCGGTGCCAACAGTCGGCACCGAGAACGAACCGATTTACCCGCGGCGGCCGAACCGCCGGCAACGAGCATGCGCCCAGCCCACCCTACCGAGCAGGCCGTCGGGATCGACCACTACGTCAGCGACGTCGACGGCGTCGGCGGCCGCCTTCGCGCCGAGGACGACCACTTCCGCGTGCGGGAACTCGAGCGCTTCGACACCGAACCCCTCGAGGCCTCGACGGACGCCTACCCGCACCTCGTCTTCCGAGCGACGCTGCGAGGGTGGGACACGAACGACTTCGCCTCCCGCATCTCGGACGCACTGGGTATCTCCCGCGAGCGGGTGAACTGGGCCGGGACGAAGGACAAGTACGCCGTGACCACCCAGCTGTTCTCGGTGTACGGCGCCGAGCCCGAGGACCTGCCCGACGTCGACGGCGCAGAACTCGAGGTGCTTGGCCGAGCCGGACGAAACCTCGAGTTCGGCGACCTGGCGGGCAACGCCTTCGAGGTCGTCGTCGGCGATCCCGACCGGCCGGAGAACGCCCAGAGGATCACCGACGAGTTGCGCGAGTTCGGCGGGCTCGAGGGCCGACGGGACGGAGACGGGAGCGACGCGACGCCGATCGGCGTCCCCAACTTCTTCGGCCAGCAGCGCTTCGGCAGCCGGCGCCCGGTCACCCACAAGGTGGGTCTCGAGATCGTCCGCGGAAACTGGGAGGGGGCGGTGATGGCATACCTGGGGAACCCGACCGACGCGGAGCCGGAGGGGACGCAGGAAGCGCGGACGTTCGTCGAGGAGACCCGCGACTGGCAGGCGGCCCTCGAGCGCATCCCCAACCGCCTGCGCTACGAGCGTTCGATGTGTCACGCGCTGGCCGAGTTCGACGGAGAGCCCGGCCCCGAGGAGTTCCGCGCGGCCCTCGAGCGCGTCCCCTCGAACCTCCAGCGGCTGTTCGTCCACGCGGCCCAGTCCTACGCCTTCAACCGGATGCTGAGCGAACGGCTCGAGCGCGGGCTCCCGTTCGATCGGCCCGTCGCGGGCGACGTCGTCTGCTTCTCGGACGCGGACGCTCCGACGGGGCTCGAGCTACCCGACACGGACCGCCTCCAGCGCGTCGACGAACGGCGGGTCGACTCCGTCACCCGTCACTGCGAGCGCGGGCGGGCGTTCGTCACCGCGCCGCTGGTCGGCACCGACTCCGAACTGGCCGACGGCGAGCAGGGCGAG
>NZ_JBLRWX010000103.1:0-11183 GCF_047921035.1 Natronococcus sp. | reverse complement strand
CGACCACGTCGCCCCGCCGACCGAGGACGGCCGCCCCGTCGACGCCTGACGGTCAGGCCGAATCGGCCGCTTCCAGCTCCGCCTCGGCATCCGCCCGCCGGCGCCGAGCCGCCATCGCGTCGGGGATCGTCCCCGCGTCCGCCTCGAGACCGTCGTCGGTGACGGTTTCGGCGACCGCGAGCAGCGCCTCGAGGACCGCCGCGTAGGCCCGGAGTTCGTCGACGTCGTCTCCGCGAGCTTCGGCGGCGTCCTCGAGCGACTCCCGCGCGTCCGCGAGTCGCTCCTCGGCGACCGACGGATCGAACGCCCCGGCCTCGAGATCCGAATCGGCCTCGAACGCGTAGGTGGCCTCGTTCAGCCGGCCGGCCGACCGGGCGAGCGCGCGTTCCCCGGATCGATCCGCGGCCTCGAGGTCACCGTCGTCGTCCGAGCCGGTGGCCGCATCGACCCGATCGAAACAGCCCGCGAGGGCGGAACTACACCCGAACGCGAGCGCGACGCCGAGGTACTGACGACGATCCATTCGACTCTAACTATACAATTAAGATATAATGAATTTGTTGGCAGAAAGCAATCGGTGAAATGCTCGAGGAGAGAACGTGACCTACCCGAACGGGCCCATCCCGCCCATGCCGCCGCCGCCACCGCCACCGCCGCCCTGCTGCATCTGTTGCATCATCCGCTGCATCTCCTTGTCCGAGCCCATGCCCTGGAACTGCTTGATGGTGCGCTCCATCATCTTGTACTGCTGGAGCAGCTCCCGGACCTGGTCCTCGCTCGTCCCCGAGCCCCGGGCGATGCGTTCGATCTGGTCGGCGCCGATCGCCTTCGGGTACTCCTTTTCGGTATCGGTCATCGAGTCCATGATGACGCTGAACGTGCGCATGCGCTCCTGGGTGACGTCCATCGCGTCGTCGGGGAGCTGGTCCTTGATCCCGCCGCCGAAGCCGGGGATCATGTCCATCACCTGGTCGAGGGGACCCATGTTGTTCATCGCCTCCATCTGCTTTTGCATGTCGTTGAGAGTGAACTGCCCCGTCAGCATGTCCTCGGGGTCCCACTCCTCGTCGTCCTCGATGTCGGTCTGTTGCATCGCCCGCTCGACGCGCTCGGCGAGCTGGCCGAGGTCACCCATCCCCAGCAGCCGGGAGATGAAGCCGTCGGGCTCGAAGCGCTCGACGTCCTGGACCTCCTCGCCGGTCCCCAGGAAGGCGATCGAGGAGTCGGTCTGATCGACCGCCGTCAATGCCCCTCCGCCTTTGGCGGTCCCGTCGAGCTTGGTGATGACGACGCCGTCGATGCCGATCGACTCGTCGAACTGCTGGGCCTGGTCTTTCGCACCCTGCCCGATCGCCGCGTCGAGCACGAGCAGGGACTTGTCGGGTTCGACCGTCTCCTCGATGTCCTCGATCTCGTCGATCAGGTCGTCCTCGAGGGCGTGCCGTCCAGCGGTGTCGACGATGTGGACGTCGGCCTCGCTGGTCTCCTCGAGCCCGTTGCGGGCGATCTGGACCGGGTCCTCGGCGTCGGGGTTGCCGTAGAAGTCGACCTCGGCACGTTCGCACATCTCCTTTGCCTGATCGTAGGCGCCGGGCCGGAACGTGTCGGTCTGGATGACCGCCGGACGGAGGCCCTTCGTCGAGAACCACCACGCCATCTTCGCAGCGGACGTCGTTTTACCGGATCCTTGAAGACCGGCCAGGAGGATCGTCTGCTCCTCGAGGGGCAGGTCCGTCGACTCGCCGATGAGGTCGACCAGTTCCTCGTAGACGATGCGGAGGACGAAGTCCCGCGCCGGGGTGCCGGCGGGGGGTTCCTCCTCGAGGGCCCGTTCCTTGATGTTGTCCGACAGCTCCATCACGAGCGAGACGTCGACGTCGGCCGAGAGCAAGGAGCGCTGGATCTCCTTGACGATCTCCTCGATGTCCTCCTCGCTGAGCCGTGACTTCCCGCGGAGTTTGTCGAGCGTGCCCCGCAGAGAACTCCCGAGATCGTCGAGTACCATTTGCTCGGTGTACGTGGCGACGGCGTTAAAGGCTTTTTCTCGACCGCCAGCGCTCCTGTTCGTTGCAGGTCGCTCTCAACGCCTATCGGCGTAGATGGGACGAGTCACCGCGTGTCGAGAAGCCGATCGCTCCACTTGCGGTGGCGCGCGCTGTCGTCAGGATCGAGCGACAGCGAGATCCTGATCGGCGATATTGCGCGAGGTCTTCGCGAGGAAACGAGCGAAGGCTTGGAAGACGCAGCGCGTCTTCCTGTGGATGAACGAGGGAACAGCGTGACCGAGTGAATCGGCTGGGGAGGGTGTGGCAATTCCCTGCTGCCACGGTGTGGAGAGTCGTTCCCGTCATTCACGACAGCAGTAGAGAGGAGCACGATTTCGGTATGCAGAGTCGTCGTGACACTCGTGTTTAGTGTAACGGCTCACTCACCGCTCGCTACGCTCGCGCTTCGATCGTCGTTCCGCAGAGAGACGCGCTGTCGCGCGTCTCGGACGGCTGTTCGCCCAGTAGAAACTGCGAGCGAAGCGAGCAGTTTGCCTGTCTACGTAACGATCCGACCGACGATTCGAACCCGTCGTCGGAGGGTATTTCAGCCGTCCGCCGACAACGTTCGCGTATGCCCACCGAACCGGAGATCGACACCGGCGAGTATCCCGCCCTCGCAGACGCCGACGTCGTCGTCCGCGTTGAAGACGGCCTCTACATCGCCGACGACGAGGTGACGGGCGTCTCGAGCCAGGGACCCTCGGAAGAAGCGGCGATCGCGAACCTCGCGGACGCCGTCGACACCTACACCGACGGCCAGTCCGACGACACCGGCGACGACTGGCTGTAGCGACCACGGCACCCGTCGAGTCGCCGTCTACAGCCCCGTTTCACACGCAGCCTGCCGTTTTACGGTGGTATTCGTGGTCGGATACACGATATGGACGAGTTCGACATCGTCGTTGTCGGCGGCGGATCGGGAAGCCAGGTAGCCACCGCGGCGGCCGAGGAGGGCCTCGAGGCGGCCGTGATCGAGCCGGGACCCCTCGGGGGCGCCTGCATCACGCGAGGCTGTGTCCCCTCGAAAGCGCTCATCCACCGGGCCGACGTCGTCGACGAAATTCGCCGCGCGGAGCGGTTCGGCGTCGATGCTACCCTCGAGGACGTCTCCTACGGCGAGATCACTTCGTCGATCCGGGAGACGGTCTACGGGAAGGCCGAGCGCCAGGCCAAATCGCTCGAGAAGGCAAAAAACGTCGCGCTCTACCGCGGCGAGGGACGGTTCGTCGACGAGCGCACACTCGAGGTCGATCCCACGGACGACGCGGACGGGGATGAACCGCGACGAGTACGGGGCGAAACGATCGTCGTCGCCGTCGGGGGTCGGCCGACGGTTCCGCCGGTCGACGGCCTCGAGGATATCGATTTTCTGACCAGCGACGACGCCCTCTACCTCGACGAGCGACCCGACGAACTCGTCGTCATCGGCGGCGGCTACATCGCGGCCGAGCTGGGCTACTTCTTCGGCGCGCTCGGCGCCGAGGTCTCGATCGTCGGTCGGAGCGAGCAGCTCGTCCCGCGAGAGGACGACGACGTCAGCGCCGCGGTGACCGACGGGCTCGAGCGCTACTGCGATCTCCACACCGGCTACGAGGCCGCCGAGGCACGCGAGACCGACGGCGGGGTGGCGGTCACCGCGGAACCCGCGGACGACGGCGGGACCGACGGCGACGGAAGTGGCGCGGTCGACCTCGAGGCCGACGACCTCCTCGTCGCGGCCGGGAGACGGCCGAACACCGACACGCTCGAACCCGAGAACGCGGGCGTCGAGACCGACGAGCGAGGATACGTCGAAACCGACGAGTTCCTCGAGACGAGCGTCGACGGGATCTGGGCGCTGGGCGACGTCCTCGGCGACGAGCCCTACAAGCACGCGGCCGACTACGAGGCCCGGGTCGTGGCGACGAACGTCCTCGAGACCGTCAAACGGGCCGTCGACTACGGGGCGATGCCCCACGCGATCTTCACCTCGCCGCGGGTCGCCAGCGTCGGCCGAACGGAGGGGGAACTCGAGGAGGACGGCCGGGAGTACGAATCGGCGCGCGTGAGCTACGACGCCGCACCGCTGGGGGTGATCCTCGATCCCGGCGAGGCGTTCGTCAAGGTACTCGCGGCACCGGACGGGGAGATCCTGGGCTGTCACGTCGTCGGTCCGCGAGCGCCGACGCTGATCCAGGAGGTCGTCGCGACGATGGACGGCGGCGGCACCGTCGACGACGTCGCGAACGCGGCCCACGTTCACCCGGCGCTCTCGGAGGTCGTCTACGCGACGTTCGACGAACTCTCCTCGAGCCCGTACTCGACGGCGCCGGACTGGCGGGACGTCGGTGACGAGTGATTTATTTATCATAGTCACATTACGTATTCAAAATGGGTGAACAATCGGGGTCGACGACCCCGGGCGGCGACGGCGCGACGCGGGCGTACGAGCGGATCACCGACGCGGTGGTCGCGCTCGACGGGGAGTTCCGGATTACGTTCTGTAACGCGGGAAGCGAGTGGGTGCTGGGGGCGAGCGAGTCGGCGCTCCGCGGAACGCCGATTCAGGAAGCGCTTTCCAACGGGGTCGGATCGACGATTCGCGAGGGGTGTGAACACGCGCTGCAGACCCAGGAGTCGATCAGGTTCGAGGAGTTCTTCGACTCGCTGGACGCCTGGTACGAACTGCGGATCTATCCCGGCGAATCGGCGGCCACGATACACTTCCGAGACGTCACCGACCGAGTCCGGCGGGAGGACCAGCTCCGGCGGCGCGAACGCGCGCTTCAGGACGCCTACGAGGCGCTGGCCGACGCGAATCGACCGCTCTCCGAGCAGGTCGAAGGGCTGTTACGCATCGTCCGCGAGACGCTCGGAACGGAGTGTGGGGCGCTCTCGTCGATCCAGGAGGGCACCAACGAGTACACCCTCGAGGCCGTCGACGCGGCCGAGGGGATCGGCCTCGAGCCCGGAACGACGATTCCCCTCGATTCGACGAACTGCCAGCGGGTCGTCGCCGCGGGTCGGACGGTCGCGATCGAGGACCTCGAGACCGACGCGCCCGAACTCGGCGAGCGCGCCGCCAGCGGGGAGGGCGAGGTGACCTGCTATCTGGGGACGCCGATCTTCGTCGACGGCTCGGTGTACGGAACGTTCTGTTTCTACGATCGCGAGCCCTGTCCCGAGGGGTTCTCAGACTGGGAGCGGACGTTCGTCGGACTGCTCGCGAACTGGGTCGGCTACAAGCTCGAGCGCCAGCGCTACCGGGAGCGCCTCGAGGCCTCGAACGAACAGCTCGAGCAGTTCGCCTACGCGGCCAGCCACGACCTGCAGGAGCCGTTGCGGATGGTCTCGAGCTACCTCTCGCTGATCCAGCGGCGCTACGAGGAGGAGTTGGACGAGGACGGACGGGAGTTCCTCACGTACGCGGTCGACGGCGCCGACCGGATGCGCGAGATGATCGAGGGGTTGCTCGCGTACTCCCGGGTGGAGACCCAGGGCGACCCCTTCGAGCCCGTCGACCTCGAGGTCGTCCTCGAGGACGTCGTCGACGACCTGCAGTTCAGGCTCGAGGAGACCGACGCGACGCTCTCGATCGACTCGCTGCCCCGGGTGCAGGGTGACGACGATCAGCTCCGACAGGTGTTCCAGAACCTGCTCGAGAACGCGATCGAGTACAGCGGCGACGAGCCGCCGTCGATCCACATTACGGCCGATCGAAAGACGGCGTCAGACTCGGCCGGCGCTCGCGGCGAGGCCGTCCCGACCGGGGACGGCAAGTGGGTGATCTCGATCAGCGACGCCGGCATCGGGATCGACCCCGACAACAGAACGCGGGTGTTCGAGGTCTTCGAACGGCTCCACAGCCACGACGCCCACGCCGGAACGGGGATCGGACTGGCGCTCTGTCAGCGGATCGTCGAGCGCCACGGCGGCGAGATCTGGATCCACCCCGATCCCGACGAGGGGACGACGTTCCGTCTCTCCTTGCCGGACGCGTCGGCCGGCGACGCCTGATACGGATTGCTGTACCGATTTCCCGGCGCAACCGCGACCCGTGCGGCGGTTGCGCCGGGAATGACGTAGAGTAAACCGTCTGATAAGTAGAGGCTCCTACTCCGTTGGAGTCACGTCACCGGCAAACGTCTGAAAGTCGATCGTGTCGTCGGGGACGTAGAACGTGTCCGTCGCGAACTCGTAGACGTTATCGGGCGTTTTGCCCTCCCAGACGATGTAGGCGAACTCGTCTTCGACCGTCTGCTGGTGGACGTCGATCGTCGCCCCCTCCTGGTCGAACTCCTCGCAGAGGTCCGCGAACAGCCCCTCGATCTCCTCGAGGCCACGGAACGTTCCCACGTTCGTGACGACGACCGACTCCTCACGGTAGTCGTCCATGATCGCCGAGAGCTCCTGGTCACCAAACGCCGTCAGGTGGTGCTCGAGCACCGATTCAGTGGTTGTCACGTCGGATCACCGTGCGTATCGACAGCACACAACAATATAAAATCTTCAGTCCAGTGAACTGATGTCTTCCAGCTAGTACTCGGCTCCGATCTCGACCTCGCCGTCGGTCGCGAGCCACTCGGTGAGGCTCCCCTCGTAGACCGAGACGTGCTCGTAGCCGAGCGCCTCGAGCACCGCGTCGGTGTGGCTGATCCGCCTGGCGGTGTTGCAGTACAGAACGATCTCCCCCTCTCGCTCGATCCCGTGGTCGGCGAACAGCGCCTCGAGCTCCGCGGCGGGTTTCAGCCGTCGCGTCTCGTCGTCGACGGTGCTGCGCCAGTCGAATCGCACGGCGCCGGGAAGGTGGGCCTCCGCGAACTCCTCGGGATCGCGGGTGTCGACGAGGACCGCGTCGCCCTCGAGGGCGGCCTCGACGCCCGAACGATCGATCAGCGGCCCGTCGGCGAACGAGAAGGGGTCAGCGGCGTAGGCGGTCGGATCGACCGACGGCGACCCGGTCTCGGTCTCGTACTCGCGGTTCCAGGCGCTGAAGTCGCCGTCGAGCAGGCGAACGTCCTCGTGGCCGTAGGCCAGCGCGGTGAGCCGAAAGCGGGCCGCGAAGACGCCGTGGGTGTCGTCGTAGGCGACGATCGTGTCCTCGGGTTCGATCCCGGCCTCGCCGAGCAGTTCCTCGAACGCCTCCCGTCCCGGCAGGGTTCCGGGGTCGTCGGCGGTTTCGTCGCGGTAGCTGTCGAACGGGACGTTCACGGCACCGGGCACGTGACCGATCCCGTCGTACTCCCAGGCGTCCCGGACGTCGACGACCGCGACGTCGGGCTCCTCGAGCCGGGGTGCGAGCCAGTCGGGCGAGACGACGACGGATTCGTCCATCACTCCCGACCTGTCGCGGCGGGCTGGAGTAGCCACCGATCCCGGCACGTCTCCCCGTCGTACCGAGACCGTGGCAAAACTTGCAGCTCCCGTCCGGCCGATCGACGCCGCCACCGCACACGTTCCCCCGCTCGGCGCGCAAACCCGGGCTCGACTCCGCGAGGCCGGGTCGGCCGATCGAGATGTCGGAAAGAACTGCCGAAACGGTCTAGCATCGACCGAATTGACCGGTTAGCACGGCCCTATGTGGCCGTCGCGGTATGTATCGAGTATGGCAACCAACGACTACGCCACCGACGCACTCGTCACGGCCGACTGGGTCGCGGAGCGACTCGAGGAGTTCCAGTCCGACGATCCCGGCCTCCGGCTCGTGGAGGTCGACGTCGACACGGAATCGTACGACGAGGAACACGCCCCTGGCGCGATCGGATTCAACTGGGAGACCCAACTGCAGGACCAGACCCGACGCGACATCCTCGACAAGGACGAGTTCGAGGAGTTGCTGGGCAGCCACGGCATCGGCGAGGACTCGACGGTCGTCCTCTACGGCGACAACGCCAACTGGTTCGCCGCCTACGCCTACTGGCAGTTCAAGTACTACGGCCACGACGACGTCTACCTGCTCGACGGCGGCCGCGAGTACTGGCTCGAGAACGACTACCCGACGACCGACGAGGTCCCGTCGTTCCCCGAGGTCGACTACGAGGCCGGCGGCCCGCGCGAGACGATCCGCGCCTACCGCGACGACGTCGAGAAAGCGATCGAACGTGACGTACCGCTGGTCGACGTTCGCTCGCCAGAGGAGTTCAGCGGCGAGATCCTCGCCCCGCCGGGCCTGCAGGAGACCGCCCAGCGCGGCGGCCACGTCCCCGGCGCGAAAAACATCTCGTGGTCCGCAGTGACCGGCGAGGACGGCACCTTCAAGAGCCGCGAGGAACTCGAGGGGCTGTACGCCGAGGAGGGGATCGACGGTGACGAGACGACCATCGCTTACTGCCGGATCGGCGAGCGCTCGTCGGTCGCCTGGTTCGCACTCCACGAGCTGCTGGGCTACGAGGACGCCGTCAACTACGACGGCTCCTGGACCGAGTGGGGCAACCTCGTCAACGCGCCGGTCGAGACCGGGGAGTAACGGGTCCCCATGACCGACGCCGACGACCTCCTCGAGACCGTCCGCGCCGAAAACGAGACCGAACTCTCCCGGCTCGGGTCGTCGAAGTCGCTGTACGCCGACACGGGCGGCGAGATCGACACCGAACCCGTACTGCGGGCGACCGCCGACGCCGAGCACGCCGCCTGGCGGACCTTCGAGGGCTGGGCCGACGACGAGGGCCACGAGGCCGCCCGGGAGGCGTTCGCGGAGACGGCCGCCGAGGAGCGAGCCCACTACGAGACGGTCGCCGAGAAGCTCGACGGCTACGAGCCCGAGACGGTGCCGACCCTCCACGAGTACCTGCGCGGGCTCGAAGACACCGTCGAGCGCACCGGCGCCCTCGTCGGTCGGATCCTCGCGAGTCGGCGATCGAAGGACCAGGTCGTCGGCTACTTCGTCGGCGACGCCGACCCCCAGACCGCGGGGCTGTTCCGGGAGTTCGGCGACGACCTGGACGACCAGCTCGAGCGCGCGACCGACCTGCTCGAGGCGGTCTGCGTCGACGAGACCGACCGCGAGCGGGCCGTCGAGGCCGCGAGCGGCGCGATCGAGGCCGCCTACGACGAGTACGTCGATTCGCTCGAGGCGCTGGACGCGAACCCGAAACCGGTCTGCTGAGCGGAGCGTCCTCGAAAGGAGACCCGGCTCCGGGGCGGCTCGACGACGATCGTCGGTTACGGTTCTATGCACCTCGTCGTGGATTCGGCTCGTATGAGCACCGACGACGAGCACGGCGACAGTCCTCTGGATCGCGGAGATCAGGAGATCGGCGCCGAGATCGCGGCCGATCCCGAGACCCTCCTTTCGGCGCTGCCCCACTACTACCGGGGCGAAGTGACCCAGGCGAGCAGCTCGCAGGATCGGATCGATCAGACGACGAACTGGGCGATCACGGTGCTGGCCGCGCTGCTCTCGGTGGTGTTCTCGAGCCCCGAGATGCCCGCCTACCTGCTGCTGGTCGGCATCCTCGTCCTCTCGATCTTCCTGTGGTACGAGGTTCGTCGCTACCGGTTCTACGACATGTACCGCGCGCGGGTGCGGTTCTTCCAGGAGAACGTCTTCGCGAACGCGCTGAAACCGGTCGGCGCCGAGCATCCCCGGTGGCGCGAGGAGCTGAGCGACGACCTCCGGTATCCGACGTTCAAGGTCACCAGCTGGGAGGCGCTGTCCCGGCGGATCCGCCGCATCTACGCGCTCCTGTTCGTCGTCCTCGGCGTCGCGTGGGTCGCGAAGGTGACGCTGTTCACCCCGGAGACGCAGTGGACCGAAGCGGCCGAGCTTCCCGGTCTCCACGGCGCGTTCGTCGCGGCGCTGTTCGGGGCGTTCTTCCTCGCCGTGTTCGCCCTCGCGAAGTGGCCCCACGCTCGACGGGCGAAGGGGGAAATCTACGGCGAAGAGCCGGGCGACTGGAAGAACGACGAGTAGCACCGTTCGGACTCACTCGATCGGCTCGAGGCGGGCGTCGAGGTCGTACTCCGCGACGACCTCGGGTGAGAGGCCGGCGACGGCGTCGTGGAAGTTCGTCCGGTAGCTCGCCGGCCCCTCGTGGGGAAGGTCGGCGGCCCGTTCCCCGGCGATTCCGAACGCGAGCGTGCCGTCTACCGCCGCCCTGCGGGCGTCCTCGAGCGCGCCACAGAACGTCGCGAGCGTCCCGCCGAGCATACAGCCCGTGCCGACGACCTCGCTCAGGCGCTCGTGGCCGGCCGCGATCCGGGTCGCGCCGTCGCCGTCGGCGACGACGTCCTCGACGCCGGAGGCGACGACGACGGAATCGGTCGACTCGGCGAGCGAGCGGGCGGTCGCCTCGATGGCGTCGTAGTCGCCGACTGACTCGACGCCTCGCACCTCGGCTTCGACGCCCGCGAGCGCGCTGATCTCACCGTAGTTGCCCTTGATGACGGCGAACTCGTACTCGGTGAGGAGTTCCTCGGCGACCGCCTCCCGCGTCGGCGTCGAGCCGACTCCGACGGGATCGAGGACGATCGGGATTCCGCGCTCGTTTGCCGTCTCGGCCGTCTCCCGCATGGCCTCGAGTTTCGACTCGGGAATCTGGCCGATGTTCAACAGAACCGCGCTCGCGAGTTCGGCCATCTCGCCGGCGTCGCCGGGCGAATCCGCCATCACGGGCAGTCCGTCCCAGTGGAGCGTGAGGTTCGCGACGTCGTTGATCGTGACCTCGTTGGTCAGCGACTGCACCAGCGGCTCGGTCTCGGCGAGCGCCTCGAGGGAGTCCGCGAGCGTCGGCCGGATCGTGTCGGATCTCGTCATGGCTCTGTCACTCTCTGTGCTCGAGGCCCTTCGCGGTTTCGACCGTTTCGGCGAGGGCGGCGGTCGCGGCCGCCGGATCCTCGGCAGCGGTGATCTCGCTGATGACGGCGACCCCGGCGGCGCCGGCCTCGACGACGGGAGCCGCGTTGTCGGCCGTGATGCCGCCGATGCCGACGACCGGGATCGAGACCGCCTCGACGATTTCGACGATCCGTTCGGGTCCGATTCCGATTTCGGCTTCGGGAACCTCCTTCGAGGTGGTCCCGTAGACGCTGCCGACGCCGAGGTAGTCAGCGCCGTCGGCCTCGGCCCGCCGAGCCTCGGCGACCGTCGACGCCGAGCAGCCGACGATCGCCTCCGGGCCGAGCAGCTCGCGGGCGACCGGGACGGGGAGGTCCGAC
>NZ_JBLRWX010000102.1:0-11219 GCF_047921035.1 Natronococcus sp. | reverse complement strand
GCGGGCCGCATCGACGTCGAGGGTCATCTCGCCGCCGAGCGCCGTGTCGGGGCCGATGTAGCCGAGCACGACGTTGGCGTCGGTGACGGTCGGCTCGGTGCCGCCCTTCCCGTAGCAGGCGGGGCCGGGTTCGGCGCCCGCCGACCGGGGACCCACCCGAAGGGCGCCGCCCGCGTCGACCCAGGCGACCGATCCCCCGCCCGCGCCAACGGTGTTGACGTCGACCATCGGCGTCCGGATTGGGAGCCCGTCGATCTCGGCGTCCGTGGTCCGTTCGGCCTCGCCGTCGCGAACGAGGCTCACGTCGCTCGAGGTGCCGCCCATGTCGAACGTGACGAGTCCCTCGACGTCGGCGTCGTCGACCGTCGCCGCGGCGCCGACGACGCCCGCCGCCGGCCCCGACAGCGTCGTCGTCACGGCGTGGTCGCGAACGGTCTCGGGGTCGGCGATCCCGCCGTTTGCCTGCATGATCCGTGGGGCCGGCAACCCCTGTTCGGCCGCCTCGTCGACGAGCCGGCCGACGTAGCGGTCGATCGCGGGACGGACGTAGGCGTCGACCGCGGTGGTCGAGGTGCGCTCGAACTCGCGGAACTCCGCGAGCACCTCGTGGGAGGCCGAGACGGGAACCTCGAGCTCCTCGCGCAGCACGTCGGCGATCCGTCGCTCGTTCTCGGCGTCGGCGTAGGCGTGGAGCAGACAGATCGCGACGCTCTCGACGCCCCGTTCGCGAAGCGTCGCTGCGAGTTTCCGGACCTCGTCGGGGTCGACCGGTCGTTCGACCCCCTCGGCGGTCGTTCGCTCGTCGACCTCGAAGCGACGCCGGCGGGGAACCAGCGGGTCGGGCTTCTCGACCTCGAGGTCGTACAGGTCGGGGCGATCCTGACGCCCGATCTCGAGGACGTCTCGGAACCCCGCGGTCGTCACGAGCGCCGTCTTCGCGCCGCCGCGCTCGAGCAAGGCGTTGACCGAGACGGTCATCGCGTGGGCGAAGGCGTCGATCTCGCTCGGCTCGATGCCCGCCCGGTCGCAGGCTTTCGCGATCCCCTCGAGGACGCCGACGTGCTGTCGGTCGGTCGTCGTCGGGACCTTGGCCGTGACGAGGCGGTCGTCGACCGACAGCGCGACGTCGGTGAAGGTGCCGCCGACGTCGACGCCGATCCGGGTCTCGCTCGCCTCGGCGGTCGTTCCGCCGTCCGTAACCGCTGCGGTGGTGTTCGCCGAGACCGTACGTCGTTCGGGTGTGTCGCTATTGTCGTGCATTCAGAGGATGAGGACGTCGTAGAGCGTTTGCAGGCCGATACCGACCACGACGAGCGTGACGAGCCCGCCGAGAGCGTTCTGCAGCGTGCTGTTCGTGTACTCGCCGAGCAGCCCCTCGTTGTTCATTGCGTAGATGAGGAAGACGGCCAGTACCGGCAACAGGAGGCCGTTGGCGACCTGCGCGAAGACGATTACCCGCACGGGGTTGAACCCGACCGCCGAGAAGACGACCCCAACGGAGAGGATCGTCACCCAGATCGCCCGGAAGCGGGTCGATTTGAGGTCGCGCTCCCAGCCGAGCGCGCCGGCCGTCGCGTAGGCGCCCGCGAGGGGTGCGCTCATCGCGCTCGTGAAGCCGGCCGCGAAGAGGCCGACCGCGAAGAACGTCAGCGCGTAGCCGCCGAAGACGGGCTCGAGCTGGTCGGCCATCTCGCCGACGTCGGCGATCGAGGTTCCCTCGGGGAACACCGCGGCCGCGGTCACGACGATCGCGGTCGTGATGAGACCACCGACGACGACCATCCCGATCGTGTCGGTCCGACACTCCGCGAGGTCGTCGGGACCGCCCCAGCGCTCCTGGACGGTGCTCGCGTGCAGAAACAGGTTGTAGCCGACGACGGTGGTACCGACGAGGCCGGCGATCAGGTACGCCGACCCCTCCGGTACCGTCGGCACGAGGCCGCCGGCGAGCGCCCCGAGGTCCGGCCGGACCATGATCGCGTTGAGCAGGAACGCTCCGCCCATGACGGCGACGAGGCCGACGAAGACCCGCTCGATCAGCTTGTAGTTGCCCGACCAGAGCAGCGCGCCCGCGACGATCCCGATCAGCGGTCCCCAGACGTTCTCGCTGACGCCGGTGATCGTCGCGAGCCCGGCCGCGCCGCCGACGATGTTACCGGTCTGGAACGCCGCCGTTCCGATCCCGATCGCGCTGACGACGAGCAGGACCGACGCCCACTTCGCCAGCGGGTTCGAGAACTCGTCTCGGAGCGCCTCGCCGAGCCCCTCCCGGGAGACCAGCCCGAGCCGCGCGCTCATCTCCTGGAGGACCATCGTCGCGACGATCGAGAAGGCGATCGTCCAGACGAGCACGTATGCGTACTCCGCGCCGATGACGCTCGCGGTCGTGACGGTTCCCGGACCGACGAACGCCGCCGCGACGAGCGCGCCCGGTCCGATCGCTTTCAACCTGTCTACAAGACCCATGGTGAGTGTACACACTCTTCGCTCTCCGAGAGCAACATAAGGGTTGTTGAGCGTCGATCATACGTCTTCGTCGGTTCGACCGTTCCGACCGGTCACCGTATGAGAAGGTATGAACTCGTATGCGGTGATCCTCGGCTACTCGCCGCTCGAGCGCTCGGCGATGATCGTCTTCGAGACGCCGCGTTCGACCTCGAGTTCGATCGGCATCGAGGCGGTGCTGCGCTCGATGAAGCGGGTCATCAGCCACTGGATCGCCTCCGACGGAAAGACGACGTGGTAGACGCCGTCGGCCTCGTCGCGCACCTCGAGGAAGCCACAGAACGCGAGCCACTCGAGGAGTTCGCCGACGCCCTCGAACCGCTCCTCGTACTCCCGGGCGTGGTAGTCCGAGACCCGGTCGGCCGCCTCGACGAACGCCGGGTCGGGGTCGCCGCCCGCGTAACAGTGCTCGAGGAAGGCGTGCAGGAAGTCCACGTCGAGCAGGACGTGCTCGCCGGAGGAGAGCATCCGGTAGTACTGCTCCAAGTTGTCGCTCGGCCGTTCGCTCGCGGCCTCGAAGTTGGCGGCGTAAAACGACAGCGCCCGGCGAACGAGTTCGCTCCGTCCCTTCCCCGTCTCGCCGGCGAGCGTCTCGAGGGCCGCCTTCGCGTCGTCGTCCAGCGAGACCGTGACCCGGTGTGTCATGGGATCGGAGACGAACGGGAGACGGGTATAGTTCACGGACCGCCGGCTGTCGCCCCTCCGGTCTCCGGGCGATCCGGAGATCGACGCGTCGGCGAAACCGACCGACTGCACACCGAAAGCGCCCGAAGTTATGACCCCGGGGCTCGACCTACCTGACGTGCGGCTCGTACAGTTGACGGTTCCGACGGGAAAGCGACAGACGATCCTCGAGACGCTCGACGATCGAGGGATCGACTACGTCGTGACCGACGAGGAGAGCGACCGTGACTACACGGCGGTGGTCTACTTTCCGCTGCCGGCGCCGGCGGTCGAACCGGTGCTCGACGACCTCCAGGAGGCGGGGATCGGCGAGGACGCCTACACGGTCGTCGTCGACGCCGAGACGGTGATCTCGCGGCGCTTCGAGGCACTGCGCGAGGAGTACGAGGAGGGGGACGTCGAGTCCGACCGGATCTCGAGACAGGAGCTCCAGACCGAGGCGGAGTCGCTGACGCCGACGTTCGGCGTCTACTCGACGATGACGGTCATCAGCTCGATCGTCGCGACGGCCGGCCTCCTGCTCGACTCCCCGGCGGTCGTCGTCGGCTCGATGGTGATCGCGCCGCTGATCGGGCCCGCACTCGGTGCCAGCGTCGGCTCGGTGATCGACGACGAGGAGCTGTTCGTCGAGAGCATGACCTACCAGATCATCGGCGTCGTCTTCGCGATCGGCGCTGCGGCGGTGTTCGCCTGGTCGGTCCAGGCGATCAACATCGTTCCCCCCGGACTCGAACTCGCGGAGGTCGACGAGATCTCCGAACGGCTCGCCCCCGACCTGCTGTCGCTGGCGGTCGCGCTCGGGGCCGGCGTCGCCGGAATCGTCAGTATCGCGACGGGGATCTCCGTCGCGCTCGTCGGCGTCATGATCGCCGCGGCGCTGATCCCGCCCGCGGCGGCGGCGGGGATCGCGATCGCCTGGGGCCAGCCCGCGGCGGCGATCGGATCGACGGCGCTCGTCTTCGTCAACGTCCTCTCGGTGAACCTCGCCGGCCTGTTGACGCTGTGGTACCTGGGATACCGGCCGGAGAACCTGTTCGCGCTCGGGGAGACCGAACAGCGGGTCCGAAAACGCGTCGTCGGACTCGTCGTGATCGTGCTCGTCTTCTCGGTCTTCCTGGGGGCGATCACCTACTCGTCCTACCAGACGGGCAACTTCGAGGAGAACACTCGCGAGGAGATCACGATGGCCCTCGAGGACGAGGCGTTCGAACAGTACCAGTTGCTCGAGATCGAGGTGATCATGGACGAGGACTATCCGATCCAGAGCCCGGAGCGGGTGGTCGTCACGATCGGCGGCCCGCCCGGCGAGTCCCCGCTCGGACTGGCCAGCGAGATCCGCGAGCGCGTCGAGCCACACGCCAACGGCGACGTCGAGATCGAGATCCGGTACGTCACCATCCTCGAGGAGTGATACTGTCGGACGGCAGCCGGTGAGGCGTCGCTCGCCCCGCCTTCGAGCGCACGGTTCTCCCACCCAGTTCCTCGCTACTCAACGGCTCCGGAGCCGCTCGAGCGTCGATCGGGGGTCGACGCCGGACGATCGGTCGGCCTCCGATCCGTCGTCTGTCGCGGTCCCGTCCTCGTCCTCGGTTCCGTCGTCGCCACCTCGTCCGAGCCGACGTCGGACCCACGCTCGCGGCCCGCCGATGCGGTTGACGAGGTAGGTCGGGAAGTAGAGCACGAGCAGCCCGAAAAACAGGAAGCTCGCCCCCCAGGCGTACCGCCCCGCAAAGAGGTAGTTCGCCGCGAGGAAAAACAGCGGCCCGGCAAGCGAGAAGCCGGCCGCGGTCTGTAACATCCAGAGGATTCCTGGTCCCTTCATCGTCCCGTAGTCCTCACTCCTCGAACGGCAGTTCCGGTTCGTAGCCGATCGCCTCGACGGCCGCGTCGAGGACGGTCTCGACGTTCTCGCCGGTCTCGACGCTCATCTCGTAGTCGGCCTCGACGTCGGCCGTCCAGTGGTCGGCGCGGTCGACCTTGTTCGCGACCGTGAACACGGGGACGTCTTCGAACTGCGCGGCGATGGCGTCCCGGAGTTCGAGCTGGGACTCGAGGGGGTAGCCACACTCCCCGCTGGGATCGAGGACGACGAGCATGCAGTCGGCGAGGTGTTCGATCGCGCTTACCGCCTGCGATTCGATCTCGTTTCGATCCTGGGGCGGGCGGTCGAGCAGGCCGGGCGTATCGACGATCTGGTAGCGGATGTGGTCTCGCTCGAAGTGACCCAGCCCGATCCCCTTCGTCGTGAACGGGTAGGAGGCGGTCTCGCCGCGGGCGTTCGTGACGTCGTTGACGAACGACGACTTGCCGACGTTGGGGTAGCCCGCGACGACGATCGTCGGCTCGTCGGGGCTGATCTCGGGCAGGTCCCGCAGATCGTTGCGCGACTCGTTGATGTACAGCAGTTCGTCGTCGATCTGTTCGACGATGTCCGCGAGGCGGGCGAACGCCTGCTTGCGGTGTTTGCGCGCGGTGTCGATGTCCGTCTTTCGCAGTTTCGGCTGGTACTCCTCGTGGATCTCGCGGGCCTTGCGGCTGGCCCACATCGTCTCCGAGAGGCTCTGTCGCAGGCGGTCCACGTCGACGATCGCGTCCGCGATCTCGTAGTAGAACGGATGGACGTCGTCCTCGTAGGCGAAGTCGGGCCAGGCCGTGACGACGTTCTCCAGGTTGTCCGAGATGATGTTCGCCGCCGTCTGCAGCATCGACTGCTGGGCCTCGAGGCCGCCCTTGGCCTTGCCGGCCCGCGCCGCCCGCGAGAACGCCTTGTCGATCAGCTCTTCCGACGTGGGCGTGGTCGGAAGGTCTTCGAAAATCATGCCTCCAGCTAGAACCCGCGGTCGTAAAAGGTCGTTCGTTATGGCGCGGCCCTCGCGAGGACTGCGTCCGACGATTCGACGGGTCGTACCCCGCAGTATCCACGCCGAGGGCTTATGTCCGCTCGCGTCCGACGGATCGGTATGACCGACTGGCGTTCCGTCATTATCGGCTTTCTCGTCATCACCGTTCTCGGGATCGTCGGGCTCACGCTGCCGGGCGTCGGCCAGCTCGCGGCGGGACTGATCGGCGGGTTCGTCGCCGGCTACCTCGCCGGCGGCGGGCTCGGCCGCGGCTTCTGGCACGGGCTGCTCGCCGGCGCCCTCGGCGGGATCGTCGCCGGCGTGCTCGTCGCGCTCGTCGTCGGCGTCGCCGGCTGGGCCGGCGGACCGATCGGCGGCGCCATGGGCGGCCTCGCCGGGTTCGGGATCTTCCTCGTCGCGCTGGCGCTGTCGTTCATCATGGCCCTCGAGAGCGCGATCGCGGGCGCGATCGGCGGACTCCTCAACTCGGGACGTTCCGAGCCCGCCGGCCGGCGGTACTAGCGCTGCCTCGCCGGATCCCGGGTCGAAAGAAGCGATCTCGCTCAGGCCGACGCCATCTCGCGGCAGCTCTCGACGCACTTCGGAAGGATCTCGGCGCAGGCCTGGCAGTGGTCGTGGTCGTGGCCCTCGCACTCCTCGGCGCACTCCTCGCAGACGTCGGCACAGAGTTCGCCCAGTTCCTCGTGGTAGCTCGAGTTCCGAGCCATGAATCGGGCGTGTAGCGAGGCGATGTCGGCCACGTCCCGACAGAGCCGGATGCAGCGGGCCATGTCCTCGCCCTCGTCGGCGCAGGCGTCGGCACACCACTCGCAGACCTGCGCGGCCTCGAGACAGTTGTCGATACACTCCTGCATGTGGTCGTCGGCGTGTTCGATCTGTTGGACTGCCATGCAGCCATTCTCACACCGATCAGCGTCATCAATCTGGTCCGGGCGGCTGCAAGCGTCCGCGCCGTCGGGCGCTCGTTTAGCGCCGCGCCTCGAGTTCGGCCTCGAGATCCTCGAGGTCCATGTCTTTCATCGACAGGAGGACGAGCAGGTGGTAGACGATGTCGGCGGCCTCGTGGGCGATCTCGTCGTGGTCGTCGTCCTTGGCCGCGAGCACGAGTTCGGTGTTCTCCTCGCCGAGTTTCTCGAGCACCGCGTTCTCACCCTTCTCGTGGGTGAACAGCGACGCGGTGTAGGAGTCCTCGGGTAGCGTTTCCTTGCGATCCTCGATGACGGCGAACAGGGCTTCGAGCGTGTCGTCCATTCAGAACTCACCGGAGACGTCACGGACCGATTCGAGGTGCTCGAACTTTTCCCTGTCGTCTCGGCCGTCCTCGAAGACGTCCTCGGTGACCTCGATGGGAGCGTTCGTCCGGGCGGCAAGCGCCAGCGAGTCGCTCGGGCGCGCGTCGATCACCGTCTCGCCGCGGGGGGTCTGCAGATGGAGGTCGGCGATGTAGGTGCCGCCCCGGTCGTTCGCCCCGGACTCGATCTCGCTGACGACGACGCGCTCGATCCGGCTGCCGAGTTCCTCCATGACGTCGAGCAACAGGTCGTGGGTCAGCGGCCGGCCGATATCCTCGGCCTCGAGGCCGCGGTCGATGCTGACGGCCTCGTTGAACCCGATGAAGATCGGGACGACGTCGTCCTCGTCCTCGACCTCGAGGACGACGACGGGTACCGGCCCTTGCGGCGTTCCCGCGACGCGGACGGCGTCGATAGCTGCATCCATAGACGGACCGACGTGTGGCAGCGGAAAAACGTGTTCGGTCGCACATGCTTGCACGAGCGGCGACGGCCCGCCGCGAGATCCGAGATCGGTCGGACGAATTAGGCGGACCCCTCGAGCGCCGGCCCGATCGACTCCTCGTTCTCGAAGAAGGCCAATCCGTGGAGGCGGCTGTCGGGAGTCAACTCGGGGTGGAAGGCGGTGGCGACGACGGGGCCGTCGCGCACTGCGACCGGGCGCCCCTCCCAGCGCGCGAGCACGTCGGCGTCGCCGACGTCGTCGACGGCGGGCGCGCGGATGAACGCCGCCGGAAACGGCTCCTCGAGACCGTCGATCTCGAGGGGCGCCTCGAAGCTGTCCTTCTGCCGCCCGAACGCGTTGCGCTCGATCGACGCGTCGATCAGCCCGAGCTCGTCGACGCGGTCGTCGTTCGCGTCGCTCGAGGCGACGATCAGGCCGGCGCAGGTCGCGAGCAGCGGCTTTCCGGCCGCGACGTGGTCGCGGATCTCGTCGGCGATTCCCTCGCCGTGGACGAGCCGTGAAATCGTCGTCGACTCCCCGCCGGGCATCGCCAGCAGGTCGCAGTCGGGGACGATCCCCGATTCGCGGATCTCGCGGACGGTAACTTCCCGGCCGTGGGCTCGCGCGGCGCGGTCGATCGCGTCGGCGTGGGCGTCGACGTTGCCCTGAACGGCGACGACGCCGGCGGTCAGTGACATGGCTGGCGGGTAGGGAACGGACGGGCAAAAGCGCCGCGTCACGGAGGCGGCTCGAGTCCTCCGACGGCGTCGCTACCGGAGCACCTGTCGGGAACGGCGGGAACGAGGACTAGGAGACGAAGATCAGCAGCTGGACGAGCACGCCCAGCATGATTCCCGTCGCGATGACCGTCTTCGGGTCGATGCGGATCGCGTTCGAGTCCTCTGCGTCGAAGTACCGGACGAGTCCGGCACTGGACATCAGCCCGCCGGAGTTCTGTCCTCTGTCCATACGTACACCATCGGGCCGGGCTGAACTAAAGCTTTCGACGATCGAACCGGTTCGGGGGGACGGCGCTAGCGGTCATGAGTTTCCAGTCGAGCAGCCCCTCGCGGCCGCCGCGGACGGCCTCGAGACCGACCCGGTCGGGATCGATCCGTGGCGTCCGCGAAGCCGGCGCGAACCCCCGAGTGGGAAACCCTTATGCGCGGCGCGTGGCAAGTACGCCTGATCACATGTCCGTCACGCTCAAGGACTTCTACGCAGACTGGTGTGGCCCCTGCAAAACCCAGGATCCGATCCTCGAGGAGCTCGAGGACGACTGGGAGGGCCGATTCGAGGTCGAGAAGGTCAACGTCGACGAACAGCAGGACGTCGCCAACGAGTACCAGGTCCGATCGCTGCCGACCCTGATCATCGAGAACGACGACGGCGTCGTCGAGCGCTTCGTCGGCGTCACCCAGCGCGAGGACCTCGAGGACGCCCTCGAGGACGCCGGCGCGTAGTTCCCGGAGCGCCACCCGATTTTTCGCCGCGTGTTCGCCGATAGAGGGATCCATCCGCAGATCTCTCTCAGAATCCGAAGCCGGAGGCGGGCCGACGAACGATCGACATCTCGCGAGGGGACTTCAATGCCTGAAATAACAGGCAGCGACTGCATGGGGGAGGCGTTCGCAGGTAGGAGCATGTCGGATGGTGCCGGTGGGTTTCCAGCGACGCTGGAGATCTTACTCGTCGAGGACAATCCCGGCGACGTGCGGTTGACGAAGGAGGCGCTGCGAACGGTGCCGATCGAGCCCACGTTTCACGTCGTTACCGACGGGAGCGACGCGCTGGACTTTCTCCACCGCCGCGGGGAGTTCGCCGACGCACCCCGTCCCGACCTCGTCCTCCTGGATTTCAAACTGCCGCGGTTGAACGGCGACGAGGTCGCGACCGAAATCGAGGGCACGCCCGAACTGGAGGAAATCCCTCTGATCGTGCTCACCGGCCATCCCGCGCAGGATCGAGTGCTCGGTCTCGACGAACTCCCCGTCGACGACGCCCTCACGAAACCGGTCGACGCCGAGGTGTTCCTCGAGACGTTGCGCTCGCTCGATGCGTCCTGGTCGGGTCCCGAGTCCGTCTCGGCGCCCGAATCCGAATCCGAATCCGAGTCGGAGCCCGCCCGCTAGTTGAACTTCACGCCGACGTCGTGGAGGTCGTCGTTGTACCGGGCGACGTTGATCACGAGCGGCGTGACGCTTTCGACCTCGGCCGCGTTCGCTAACGGTCCGACGTCGAGCGCCCGGAGCCCTTCGATCTCCTCGGCCAGTGCGATCACTCGTTCTTTCGCGTCGGAATCGTCGCCGACGACGAGCGTGTCGAGATCCAGCTCGAGCTCGAGGTCCGTGAGCGCGCCGGCCGCGAGGTTGTGGAAGGCGCCGACGACTGGCACCTCGTCGGGCGCGCGCTTCGCGACGAGTTCGGTGACGCTGCCGGCACTCGGCGGGTGGTAGTGGAGTCCGTCGTCGTCGCCCTGCATGCCGACCGCGGGCGTGACCAGCACGGTGTCCTCGTCGAGGACGTCCGCGACAGCCTCGACCGTATCGCCCGCGTAGTACGGCGGGACCGAGAGCACGACGACGTCGGCCCGATCCGCGGCCATCTCGTTGACGAAGCCCTTCACGTTCGCCTCGGCGCCGATCGTCTCGAGGACGTCCTCGTACTCCGCGACCGCGTCGCGGGCCTTCTCGGGATCCCGGGAGCCGATGAGGATCTCGTGGTCGGTGTCGCGCGCGAACCGAAGCGCGAGTCCCTCGCCGATGTCGCCGGTGCCGCCCAGTAGTGCGATTCGCATACGACTCCCTGGGGACGGCAGCGGAATAAAACGGTGGGGGTCGGCCGATCTCGCCGGGTTCTCGGGCGGCGTCAGGGCGCGTCGTGGTCCTCGGGGTTCATCGCCTCGCCGACGTTGCCGTCGTAGGCGTCTCGCTCCTCGATCTCCCGCATCCGCTGGTCGAGCCGATCCTCGAGGGCCTGGCGGCGCTCCTCGTCGACGTCGCCGTCGGTGCTCATCGCCTCGAGATCCCGCTTTGCCGTCTGAAGCACCGAGATCGCCTCCTCCTGCTCGAGGTCCTCGACGCGGCCCAGGTTCCGCTCGACGTCGTCCAGCGTCGTGTCTGTCATACGCGCTCCGTTCGCTCGGAAGCGTATTGAAAGGCAACCCGGCAGGCGAACGCTGGGAGCGTTGCCGTCGCAGTAAATCGGTGCGTAGAAGCGGATAACTCGCTAGCTGCGTGTGCGTATGGAATAGCCGGCGATACGTTTGCAGTGCCGACCAACCACCACTGGGTGGGACTGATACGGTTTACTGTAAGTCATTACCGGCGCAACCGCGACCCGTGCGGCGGTTGCACCGGTAAATCGTTACAGCAATCCGTATCAGACGTTCTCAATTCCATCGCTTGAATATACAGTTATCCTGTCTAACAT
>NZ_JBLRWX010000101.1:0-11232 GCF_047921035.1 Natronococcus sp. | reverse complement strand
GACCGACAACCGCGTCGCCGGCCCGACGAGTACGCCCTTCGACCTCGAGCGCACCGCCGGGGGCTCCTCGGGCGGGGCCGGGGCGGCGCTGGCCGACCGCCTCGTCCCGCTCGCGCCCGGGTCGGATACCGGGGGTTCGATCCGTATTCCGGCCAGCGCCTGTGGCGTCTACGGGCACAAACCTACGTACGGGCTGGTGCCGAACGTCGATCGCCCCAACGCCTTCGCGAGTCACACGCCGTTCTACCACGTCGGGCCGATGACCCGCACCGTCGAGGACGCCGCGCTCGCGCTCGCGGCGATGGCGGGCACCCACCGCGACGACCCCCACTCCGTGCCCGCGACCGACGACTACCTCGCCGCGGTCGACCGCCCGATCGACGACCTGCGGATCGCCTACAGCCCCGACCTGGGAATCTACCCGCTCGAGCCCGCGGTCCGGGAGACGGTCGACGACGCCGTCCGTGCCCTCGAGCGAGCCGGCGCGACCGTCGAGGAGGTCGACCCGAAGTTCGGCCACGACCGCGAGGAGATCCTCGAGGCGTTCTACACGATGGCGACCGTTCGGTGGCAGGCGGCCCTCGACGCCCTCGAGGAGCAGGGGTTCGATCCGCGCGGCGAGGACCGCGACCGACTGCACGACGCCTTCGTCGAGACCGTCCTGGACGCGACGCCGCCGACCGTCCGAAAGCTCACGCGGGCCGACGTCGTCCGCTCGCGGGTCTTCGACGGCCTGCAGGACCGCTTCGAGGAGTTCGATCTGATCGCGTCGGCGACGCTGGCCACGACGCCGTTTCCCCACGGCGAGCCCCCAACGACGATCGACGGCGCCGACGTCAGTCCGCGACGGGGCTGGGTGCTCACCCAGCCGTACAACCTCACCGGCCACCCTGCGGCCTCGGTTCCCGCCGGGTTCGTCGACGGACTACCGGTCGGCCTCCAGCTCGCCGGGGCACGGTTCGGCGACGCCGACGTCCTCGCGGCCGGCGCCGCCCTCGAGCGACGGCGGCCGTGGCGCGATCGGTATCCGGCGTGAGCGTCCGGAGCCGTCGACGACGGCTTACAGCTCGTCGATGATCTCGTCGGCGAACCGCTCGAACGCCCGCTCGCGATCCTCGCTTTGCAGCCCGACGATCGCGTGATCGAGGCCGTACTCCTCGAGCCGGCGGAAGTAGTCGCGGTACCACTCGACGCCGGCCCGGTAGCCCAGGTGGAGGGGTTCGGGCTCTGCGGCCGGATCGTCGGCGAGTTCGACCCGGATCGCGATCGCGAACGGTTTCGCCTCGGTCGCTTCGCGCCACTGTGCGATGTAGCTCTCCAGGGTCGACTCCGGTAAGTGGTAGAACAGCCAGCCGTCGCCGTGCTCGTCGATCCAGTCGTCGGACTGTCGGGAGTTCCCGGTCGGTAGCAGGGGGATCGTCCCCGCGGTCGGCTTCGGGACGACGTCGAGGTCGCCCTCGAGGCGGCCCCACCGGCCCTCGAGGGACGGGTAGTCCTCCCGCCAGACCGTCCGTAGGGCCTCGAGCCCCTCGCGGAACAGTTCGCCCCGATTTTCGCGGTCGACCCCGAAGGCGGGGTACTCCGGGTCTCGGTCGCCGGAGGCGACCCCCATCACGAGCCGGCCGTCCGAGAGGCGATCGACCGTCGCGGCCGACTTCGCGACGTGTAACGGGTGACGGAGCGGGAGGACGACGCTCGAGGTGCCGAGCGCGATCTCGTCGGTGTGGGCGGCGACGTGGGAGAGCCACGGCCAGGTGTCGAACGTCTGGCCGGCGTCGCCGAACTTCGGCCAGTAGGTCGGAACGTCCCGCGCCCAGAGGCCGTCGAACCCCAGCTCCTCGGCGAGGGTCGCGAGTTCGATCTCGCGTTCGTGATCGGGCGTCGAGCGGTTCGTCCCGGTCAGGGGAAACCCCGCGCCGAAGGTCAGTCCCTCGCGGTCGAACAGCCGTCGGTAGCCCGCGTTCGCGTGGTCGGAGGGCATTCGCTCGAGCTATCGGCCGCGCGTACAAGACGGTGTTCGTTCCCGTCGGCACGCCCGATCGGCTCGAGACGCCCTCACGTCGGGCGTCGACCGCGAACGTACTCGAGCCCCGGACAGCCGTCGAGGTACCACAGCGCGATCGCCGCTCCGAACAGCAGCCACTCGAAGAGGAAGAAGACTGCGGGGTTCGTGAACGGGCCGACGACCAGTTCGACGACCGCGGGTGGCTCGAACAGTCGCTCGCCGTACCGAAACGTCGGCTGCTCGAGCAGCGGCCAGACCAGAAACTCCGTCTCGAACGGATACCCGAGCAACGCCCGCGGCGGGATATCGGCCAGGAGGTGCGAGAGGTGTGCGACGACGAACGCGGTGGCCGTCTCGAGGCGCTCGAGGACGATCCCGACGGCGTAGACCGCGACGATCAACGCTGCGGCGAAGAACAGCGAGTGCGCGAGCGAGCGCCCCGTGGGGAGGATGCCGAACCACCAGGCGAGCGGCTTGTCGATCAGGTCGGCGAACTGCGAGCCGACCAGGACCGCGAGCGCCGGCTCGGCTTGCGGCGCTCGCCGGAACCGGCCGTGTGCGTACAGCGAGTACAGGAGGTACGCAACTGCGAGGTGTCCCCAGGGCCACATGAGCGGCCGTAGCCGTCCGCGGCGTGTAGTTACGGGATTCGTACCTCGAGGACGCGACCGGAGACTGGCGAGTAGGTGGTGCCTGAACCGGGACGCGGGACTCTCGGTCGGTGCAAAAAAGAACGGTAGATTACTGCGTCGCGATCAGTCGTCGGCGGGCGCGGCGCCGCCGTCCTCGGCCTGGTCGCGGGTCCAGGAGAGCTTGCCGCCGGCCGCGAGGATCGAGCGCTCGCGCTCGGAGGCGCTGAGCGTCGCCGTGAACTCCTCGCCGTTGACGCGGACGGTGAACTCCTCCTGACCGCTCGTGACGGCCTCGTAGACGTCGTCGACGATCTCGATCTCGTCGCCCTGGTCGATCGAGTCGTAGGTGTCCTCGTCGATCGTCAGCGGGACGATGCCGAAGTTGAAGAGGTTCGCGCGGTGGATCCGGGCGAAGCTCTGGGCGAGGACGCCCTCGATGCCGAGGTACATCGGACAGAGGGCGGCGTGCTCGCGCGAGGAGCCCTGGCCGTAGTTCTCGCCGGCGACGAGGAAGCCGCCGTCGGCCTCGAGCGCGCGGTCGGCGAAGGTGTCGTCGACGCGCGAGAGGGTGAACTCGGAGAGCTTGGGGACGTTCGACCGGTACATCAGGATGTCCTGGGTCGCGGGGATGATGTGGTCGGTCGTGATGTTGTCCTCCATCTTGAGCAGGGCCTCACCGGAGATCTCGGAGCCGAGCTCGTCGCGGATCGGGACGTCGCCGATGTTCGGGCCCTTGATGAGCTCGTCGTCGACGGCCTCGTCGGGGGTGATGAGGTCCGTCTTGGAGCCGTCGTACTCGTCGGGGAGTTCGACGCCGGGAGCCTCGACGTCGTCGAGGTTCCGCGGATCGGTGATCTCGCCCTCGAGCGCCGCGGCGGCGGCGACCTCCGGCGAGCACAGATAGACGTTGTCGTCCTCGATGCCCGAGCGACCCTCGAAGTTGCGGTTGAAGGTCCGCAGCGAGACGGAGTTCGAAGCTGGTACGTGACCGATCCCGATACACGCACCGCAGGTCGCCTCGGAGAAGTTGACGCCGGCGGCCATCATCTCCGCGACCCAGCCCTCGCGGGCGAGCATCTCGGAGGCCTGCTTGGAGCCGGGCGCGACGATCGTCTCGGTCTCCATCGAGGTCTCTTGTCCCTCGAGCATCTTCGCGACGGGGAGGATGTCCTCGTAGCCACCGTTCGTACAGGAGCCGACGATGACCTGCTCGACGGACTCGCCCTCGACCTCGCTGACGGGGACGACGTTGTCCGGCATCGAGGGCGTGGAGATCAGCGGCTCGAGATCGGAGAGATCGACGACGATCTCGTCGTCGTACTCGGCGTCGTCGTCGGGCTGGAGCTCGACGTACTCGTCGCCGCGGCCGACGCGCTCGAGGTAGTCCTCGGTCTGCTCGTCGGTCGGGAAGATCGACGTCGTCGCGCCGAGTTCCGTTCCCATGTTGGTGATCGTCATCCGCTCCGGTGCCGTCAGGGTCTCGACGCCGGGGCCGGTGTACTCGAGGATCTTGCCGACGCCGCCCTTGACGCTCAGGCGTCGCAGCATCTCGAGGATGACGTCCTTCGCGGTGGCCCACTCGGGGAGCTCGCCCTCGAGGCGGACGTTGACGACTTCGGGCATCTCGATGTAGTAGGGGGCGCCGCCCATGGCGACGGTGACGTCGATCCCGCCGGCGCCGATGGCGAGTTCGCCGAGGCCGCCGGGGGTCGGCGTGTGGGAGTCCGAGCCGAGCAGTGTCTTGCCGGGCGCGGCGAAGTTCTCGCGGTGGACGTTGTGGCAGATACCGTTACCGGGGCGAGAGAAGTGGGCCCCGTAGGTGCCGGCTGCAGAACGCAGGAAGCGGTGGTCGTCGGTGTTCTTGAAGTCGAACTGGTAGGTCTGGTGGTCGCAGTACTGCGCGGCAATTTCGGTCTGGACCTCGTCCAGTCCCATCGCCTCGAACTGGAGCCAGACCATCGTTCCGGTCGTGTCCTGGGTAAGTACCTGGTCGATCTCGATCCCGATCTCCTCGCCGGTCTCGAGCTCGCCCTCGACGAGGTGGTCGTCGAGAATCTTTTCGGTGAGAGTCTGTCCCATAGCATCCGAAATTCGGCTTCCCGGCTTGATAAATCCAGCGTGTTTCTATCGGGAACGACCGTGTCATTTCCGGGCATTCGACGGGGTTTCGCGTAAGTATTGCCACGCCGGTGACCGTTCGTACACTCACACGCAGCCGGCCGACGCTGCTCCCCTCAAGCGTGTCCCGTAACGCCCTGCCACGGCCGATCCGAACGGATACCCTTTTTTCAGCTCCGGCGCGTATCGACGCTATGTTCCGCTCCGGCGCCTTCGTCGCGGAGTACGTCTCCCCGACGGCCGACGACCAGATCCAGCCCAACGGCGTCGACCTCACCCTCGACGTCGTCTTCGAACAGCTCGAGCCCGGCCGGATCGGCCGGGACGGTAAGCAGATCGGCGACCGCGTCGCCCGCCCGCTCGAGGAGTTAGAGCAGAAGGCGCCGGACACCTACTACCTGCCCGAGGGCGCCTACGTCGCCCGCTACGGCGAGCGCATCGAGATCCCTGAGGGCCACGTCGGCTTCGTCTACCCGCGCTCGTCGCTGATGCGTAACTCCTGTATGCTCAACACGGCCGTCTGGGACGCCGGCTACGAGGGCCGGGGCGAGGGGCTGTTGCAGGTCCACCACGACGTCGAGATCGCCCGCGGCGCCCGCATCGCCCAGCTCGTGTTCGCCGAGGCCAACCACGAGGGTGCCTACGACGGCAGCTACCAGGGCGAGAACCTCGAGTAGCTGCCCGGTTGCCGGCAGGGGATTGACGAGGATCCGCGACGACCGTTCGCACATGACTGACGCGGAGCCGGAACGGCCCTCGCTCGTCGGCATCAACCACGTCGCGCTGGAGGTCGGCGACATCGACGACGCACTCGAGTTCTACGAGGCTCTGTTCGCGTTCGAACTGCGGAGCCGATCCGACTCGAAGGCGTTTCTCGACATGGGCGATCAGTTCATCGCACTCGCCGAGAGCGACGACACGAGTCGGGACGACCAGCGACACTTCGGACTCGTCGTCGACGACACCGACACCGCCGAACGGCGGCTCGAGAACTGTGGCGTCGAGCGCCTCGACGTGCCGGGACTCGAGTTTCACGACCCGTGGGGCAACCGCGTCCAGCTCGTCGAGTACGCGGAAATCCAGTTCACGAAGGCCGACCACGTCCTCGAGGGGATGGGTCTCGACGGGCTCGAGAAGACCGACGGGGCGATCGCGGAACTCGAGGAGAAGGGGCTCGCGCCGGACGGGTCGGATTGAAAACAAGTTTCGTGGCCGACAGAACGAAGGCGGCGGGTGGCGAAGCCGAACGCGATGTCCGGAACGGAACCGTGTGAACAGTGTGGGTCGCAGCGTCCTCGAGCGGTGACTCGCTGTCCCGATTGCGGGCACGAACCGACGAGGCAATGGCGGTACGTCGGCTGGCTCGCCCTCGGAGTGGCCGTTCCCGTCCTCGCCCTCGCGACGGCCCTGCTGGGATATCTCGCCCTGCTCTCGATCCAGCAGGGGACGACCGGGGAGGCCGGGCCCGCGATCGCTCTCTGGATCGGGATCTGGTTCGGTACCGCGCTCGTCGTCGCGGTCGTCTACAGACGGAAAACGCGGGCTCGAACCGCAACGGAGCCGGCGACGCGCTGAGATGATGGCGACCACCCACGTCTTCGCCGGACTCGCCCTCGCCGCCCCGGTCGCCGCTGCCGTTCCGACGCTCTCGAGCCCACTTGCCGCCGGTGCGATCGTCGGCGGGCTCGCACCCGATCTCGATCTCGTCCTCGAGCACCGCCGGAGTCTGCACTTCCCGATCGCCGGTCTGCCCGTCGCCGCACTCGCGGTCGTCGTCGCGCTCGCGGTCCCCTCGAGTCCCGTCGTCGCGGTCGCCGCCGCCGTCGTCGCCGCCTGGCTCCACGCCGCGAGCGACGCCCTCGGCGACGGCCCGGAGATGGACCCCTGGACTGACGTCGGCGACCGGGCCGTCTACGACCACGTTCGCGGTCGGTGGCTCCGGGCGCGGCGGTGGATCCGCTACGACGGGGCGCCGGAGGACGGCGCCCTCGCACTCGCGCTCGCGGTGCCGGTGCTGCTCGTCTTCGACGACTGGGTCGTTCCGGTTGTCGCGGGCGGGCTTGCCGTCTCGCTCGGCTACGTCCTGGTTCGGCGACGGCTGGTCGCCTGGCTTCCCGGCTGGCTCGAGTGACCGGGAGAAGTCGGAACGCTGATACCGTCGCTCGCGAAGCCTTTCGGTATGGTCGACACGTTTCTCGCCCAGACGACTCATCTCGTCTTCGCCGCGCTCTGGGCCGGCAGCGTCTTTTACGTCGCGTTCGTCGTCCTCCCGCTGGCTCGAGACGGCGCGTTCAACACGACGAAACCCCTCGAAACGATCTCGAGCAGGCTGACGACGATCTCGCGCGTGAGCGCGCTCGTCCTGCTGCTCAGCGGCGGCCATCTCGCGGGGACCCGCTACACCGCCGAGGGGCTGTTCAACACGATCAACGGGCAGCTGGTGCTGGCGATGGTCGCGCTCTGGCTCGTCCTCGCGGGGCTCGTCGAGGTGGGCGCGAAACGGTTCGAGTCCGGACTCAACGGGAAGAAGCTCCGCGAACCAGCGGCGAACGCGCTGCCGCTGTACCGGGCGGGAGCGGTCGTCGCCGTCCTCCTGCTGGTCGTCGCCGGAGCGATCACGACCAACGTCGCCGCGCTCGTGTAGCGAACCTGTAGTTCTTTGCTGAATGTATTTGAAAAGAAGATTGTTACGAAAGATACTTAGTTAGCTACTGAGAGGTATGTCTATGATGCTCAGGGGCAAAGGGATGGCCCTGTCGCTGCTCGCGGTGGGGACCGCCGCAGCCGCCGGGTACGTCCTCCAGACCGACCGTTCGCCGACCGAAACGGGCCGCTCGAAGGCGAACCTCGGCGCCAAGGTCGTCGGCGAGGTTCCCGAGGGCGCGACCGTTATCGACGCGTCGACGCGCCGACTCGCGGAGATTCCCGGCGCACGGCGGGCGCTCGAGCGCGCGGTCCGCAACGACGCCCGCGAGGAGTGGGAACACGTCACTCTCGAGCGCGAGGGTGCCTGGTCGGTCGTCGACTCGATCCGTGACTCGCTGCCGTACTACGAGGCCGACCGGGGCGAGTACAACGGCGTCTACGTCGAACACGACGGCCGGATCGTCGTGCTCGACGCGATCGGCTGGGCCCGCCTCGAGGAACCGATCCACTGACGCTCGCGACCCGGGTTTCCCGCGGCTGCAACCGCGCCGTTCGTTTCATTTTCGACTATCACGTGCCCGCGACGAATCACAACCACTACCTCACAGCCCCGCCCATCCCGACGCATGCAACTGGGCGTTATCGGACTCGGACGCATGGGACAGATCGTCGTCGAGCGGGTGCTCGAGGCGGGCCACGACGTCGTCGCCTTCGACCTCGATCCCGAAACGGTCGCCACCGCGGCAGACGCGGGCGCGGAGCCGGCCGACTCCGTCTCGGATCTGGCGGATCGGCTCGGCGAGGAAAAACGGATCTGGCTGATGGTCCCTGCGGGCGAGGCCGTCGACGCGACCCTCGAGGACCTTGACCCGCACCTCGACGGCGACGACGTCGTCGTCGACGGCGGTAACTCCTACTTCGAGGACTCCGTGCGCCGGGCCGAGGCCTGCTCGGCGGCCTACCTCGACTGTGGCACCTCCGGGGGTCCCGCGGGCGCCGAACTCGGTTTCTCGCTGATGGTCGGCGGCCCGCAGTGGGCCTACGACGAATTCACGCCGGTCTTCGACGCGGTCGCGACCGGGCCCGACGGCCACGAACGAATGGGGCCTGCAGGGTCGGGCCACTACGTGAAGATGATCCACAACGGCGTCGAGTACGCGCTGATGCAGGCTTACGGCGAGGGATTCGAGTTGCTTCACGAGGGGCGGTACGACCTCGACCTCGAGAACGTCGCGTCGGTCTGGAACAACGGCGCCGTGATCCGCTCCTGGCTGCTCGAACTCTGCGAGGAGGCGTTCCGCGAGGAGGGGACCGACCTGGGGACCGTCGCCGATCGCATCGAGGGCGGCTCGACGGGCACCTGGACCGTCCAGGAGGGCCTCGAGCAGGAGGTGCCGCTGCCGCTGATCTACACCGCCCTCTCCGAGCGGTTCGGCTCGCGAGCCGACGAGGGTCGGTTCTCGAGGCGGCTGGCGAACCGGCTCCGCTACGGGTTCGGCCGTCACGAGGTTCCTCGCCGGGAGTAAGGCGGTTTCGGGGAGCTGCGCGACCGGTTCGACGATAGAACACTCATTTTCATCGTTATCTCGGCAGTGAAATATTGGGTCATATTCTTTACTCCCGGTATGCTCACCGCTAGTAGTGACCTCTCACCGACCGACGACGAGCGTGGCCGCGACCGAGGATCGACGAACGAGCACGGCGGTTGTCGAACTGGTCGCTCGCGTCGACGAGGTCGACCCGATCGCGCTCGAGCCCCTCTACGACGCGATCGACCCCGATACGCTGGATTCGATCTGCGATCCGACCTCCGGGTTCCGATCGCTGTCGTTCCGGTACGCCGGCTGGCTGGTTACCGTCGACTCCCGTGAGGATGGGCTCGAGATCACGCTGTCGGAGCCCGCGTCGCCGGACGGCGCGGTCGCCGACACCCCCGACGCCGAGTCGTCGCTGTAAGGAAAAAAGAGCAACCGTTATACGATCGGTATCGCTATTTGTAGACACGAGGGCGCGTAGCTCAGTGGACAGAGTTCTTGGTTCCGGACCAAGATGTCGCGGGTTCAAATCCCGTCGCGCCCGTCGTTCTGCTTCTCGGTACGGATTGACCAGACAGCGGTAGGGATATTATCAACCCCTTCTGGAATTGGAGGCTTGATTTGAACATACTGTATCACGCGCCTTCACTCCCTCTTGTGGTTTCTTTGGATTTCTTCAACGTCCTATCCCATCTACCAGCCATCATCAACCATCTTTTCGTCAAGCCCTGCCAAGGAGTTGAACCTTGGTGCTCCAACAGGGTCAGTTAGCTTGGAGATAGCATTCAAAACACGGTAGGTCACTTCCTTTGGGTCCGGGACACCATTCCTCTCCGTTAGGGCAGAGGTCGGTGTAATCGGACAGTTCCGTAGCGATACACTCTTGAGAGTGGCTTGCTGATTTGCTCATGGGTTTGTCACCTCAAACCCAGGTCGGACGCCCTTAACGTCCGGCCACTTCTGATGTGACCCTTGGACCTGAGTTCTTACTGTATTCATGGACCTACATCGACTTATAGATTATTTCTGCATTCGTTCAAATTGTGTCTGGATCTAACCCATCAGCAACAATCTGAGTCTTTGAAAGTGATGAGACTCCTCCTGCTACAATTGAATCTGAGCTCCTGGGAGGCTTCATGAGGGATTGCAGGCAATTCCAAGAGGTTTAGGTCGTATTGAGATGAAAATGTCCGTAGACGACACTCGAGGAGCTCTGGAACACAAGGAAGAGTCTATCATGACCTGTCTTCACTGAGTTCCTTAGCTGAGAGTTCCCTACAAGCAGGCCAGAGGAGGTTTAGGTGGTAATAGGATCTCCCCCATCTGAAAACTATCTTCCGTGCACCCACCACGGTCCAACCTGAGGACCACAGTTCACTCGTGATGGAAGTTTCTCTTTCTCGAGTGTATCTCACCAAACCAACTACGAAATCGCTCCAGCGTTCCCTCAGGGCCTCGAGCACTCGACCGACTTGGTATCCTTCCTAATAACCCAGTCTCTCTGGACACGGTGTTGTGGAGGCCAGATTTCTCCAGAAATAACTCACAGTAATTCGGGCTTCAAGAAAGCTATGAGCCAAAAGTTTTCATAATCCAACTGAGACCAGTAATCGCCCAAACTCTGAAGTGGCTGATTTCTGGGGTTTCAATGGGTTACTGGGGAATAACATTGACTGAGGGACCACCCTCGAGCCGGCTATCAGGAGCTACTCTGATCTCCCAGTAAATCTTCTTCTTTTCAGCTACGAAAGGTTTAAAAGTATCCGTCCCTTTAGATTAAAGTACATGTCTGACCTGACGACTATCTCTCTGCGGAAAACGACTCGGGACGCACTCCGGGTCCGGAAGGCCGAACTGAGGGCTAACAGCTACGACGAACTGCTTCGGGACGAACTCGGTCTGGAGGATGAGGAATGACCTCCTACATTCCGGCTCCAACGGCAACCCACTTCGAGGCTCTCTGGATGGTGGCCTACATCTCGAGCAACTACGATGTTACCGAAGAGGATGCAAAGCGGATCATCAACGACCTAACCTCCGACTCAAACGCCAAGCTGGCCGATATAGCTCACCAGCAGGCCGTGAGCTTCTTAGAGGAAAAACTCGACGTGGATCCCTCAGAGCTCCAGAAAAGCGCTTGTGAGGCTAAACAAGACGCTCTCGCCGCTCGAGAGGAACGACTCGAAACCAAGAGCTGGGATTAAAGTCTAACACCTCAAGATTCTCTTCTCCGTCTTTGTCGAAGGAACCCGCGATAATTTTCTTCCTGTTTTAGCTCTGTAGCAGCCTGTTAGAG
>NZ_JBLRWX010000100.1:0-11298 GCF_047921035.1 Natronococcus sp. | reverse complement strand
CTCGTCGACGAACGAGCAGACGCGCTCCTTCGGGATCTTCCGGCCGTCGACGAGGATCCGCTCGCGCACGTCGTCGAGGTCCGGCGAGGTGTAGAGCCCGACGTCGAGACCGTCCTCGCGGAGCGCTTGCTCGAGCATCCGCGCCGTGCTTCCTTTGCCGTTCGAGCCCGCAATCTGGACGCAGTCGATCTCCTCGTGCGGTCGGCCGAGTTCCGAGAGTAGCGTCGCGGTCGTCTCCGTCCCGAGTTTCGGTCGCCGTCGTTGCAGCGACTCGAGGTAGTCGACCGCCTCGTGGTACTCCATACCAACCGTGGTGCCGGGCGCCACCATGAAAGTACTGACAGCGTCCCGCACGGTTATGGCCGCGCGCGCCGATACTCGTGACGATGACACCGGACGCGACGGGGAGCCGCGCCGCCGCGGAGCCCTACGTGACGGAGTTCGAGACGAGGGTACGGGCAGTCGACGGAACCGACGTCAGACTCGAGGAGACGTACTTCTACCCCGAGGGCGGCGGTCAGCCGGCCGACGGGGGGACCATCGGTGGCGCCGACGTGATCGACGTCCAGACTCGGGACGGCGAGGTCGTTCACGCGCTGGCGTCGGCCCCCGAGTTCGAGGCGGGCGAAACCGTCGAGGGCTCGATCGACGAGGACTTTCGCACGTACTGCATGCGCGCTCACACCGCCAGCCACCTGCTGTACGGCGCCGGCAGACGGCTGCTCGAGGACCACGGCTACGGCGGGTTCGACATCGGAACCGAGAAGTGTCGGATCGATTTCGAGACGAGCGAGCCCGAGGCGATCGACGCCCTCTCGCTCGAGCGCACCCTCGCCGAGGCGGTCTGGGACTCCCGTCCGGTGACCTGGCGAGAGATGGACATCGAGCGAGCCAGGGCGGACGACGAGATCGTCTTCAACCTCACCCCCGAGGCCGAGCGGGCCGACACCGTCCGGATCGTCGAGATCGAGGACTGGGATATCGCGGCCTGTGGCGGCACTCACGTCCGAAACACGATCGAGATCGGCCCCCTTGCGGTGCTCGATATCTCGAACCCCGGCGCGGACCTCGTTCGGGTCGAGTACGCGGTCGGCCCGGCCGCGATCCGAGCCAGAACCGACCGCACGCGGGCGACCGACCGGGCCGCGAGAGCCCTCGAGACCGGCGTTTCGGAGCTACCGGAACGAGCGAGCGCCGTCGCCGAGCGAAACGCCGAACTCGAGGCCGAGCTCGAGGCGCTCCGGGGACGGCTGCTCGAGAACCGGCTCGAGGCCCTCGGCGACGACGCGGTAGCGCGGGACGGCCAGAAGTGGGTCGTCGGCGAACTCGACGTCGGCGGAATCGGTCCGAACGACGCGTCCGAGCGGGCCCAGGAGAGCGTCGGACGGGTCGGCGACGTCGTCGTGCTGACGGGCGTCGACGGGAGCGCGTTCGTGGTGGCGGCGACGACGGGCGAGACGGACGCGAGCGGGATCGTCGAGGACGTTACCGCGGAGTTCGGCGGAGGCGGTGGCGGGGGCGAGACGCTCGCCCAGGGTGGCGGCCTCGACGCCGAGCCCGCCGCCGTCGTCGACTACCTCCGGCGAGAGCGCTGAACGAAGGGAACTCCGTCGGGCAGTCCTCGGTATCGCGCTCGACTGCTCGAGCGACCGGAAGAACACGTCCCGTCAGGTGGTAAACAGGTATTGTTTGGCGGGATTCGGGGACGGGAAACGCGCCACGAGCGCCGTCCCGATCCGTTCGAGCTTGCGGCTCTCGGCGTCGCGTACGTCGACGAAAATAGCCGCGAGAGAGCGTTACTCGACCGTCGCGATCGCCTCGACCTCGAGGGCTGCACCCTTCGGGACCTCGCCGACCTCGAGGGCGCTTCGGGCCGGGGGTTCCTCGTCGAAGAACTCGCTGTAGGCCTCGTTGAACTCGTCGAAATCGTCGATATCGTTCAGGAAGACGGTCATCTTGAGGACGTCCGCCATAGAGGCGTCCTCGGCCTCGAGGATGGCCTCGACGTTCTCGAGACACCGTCGGGTCTGGTCGCCGACGGACTCGTCGTCGAGGAGCTCTCCGTCGGCCGTCATCGGCAGCTGGCCGGCCGTAAAGAGGACGTCGCCGTTCGTCGTCGCCTGGCTGTACGCGCCGACCGCTTCCGGTGCGTCGTCAGTGTGGATCGTTCGTTTCACGCCCCGACATACTGGTCGGGGTCTCTTAAAATTCGGCTCCGGGCCCGCTCGCGCGTCGAGCCCGCCGGCGACCGGGTTCGGCTCGGAGCGGACGGTGTGGGAGATTCGTCGCGTCCAAAGCTACAAGCGGGGGCGCTGGCTCCATCCGGTATGGAACACGAGACCGTCTCCCATACGGTAGGCGAGCGCCCGCTCGCTCGGCTCCCGTCGGGAACGGACGTCTCGGTGACCGTCCACCGCTACGAGGGCGGGCCCGGGCCGACGGTGTACCTGCAGGCCGCACAGCACGGGATCGAACTGAACGGGACCGCGGCACTGCGCCGGCTCCACGAGCGGCTGCTCGAGGCCGAACTCGCGGGCACCGTGATCGCCGTCCCGGTCGCCAACACCCTCGCGTTCGATCACGACTCCTACGTGACCCCGCAGGCGGTCGACGCGGTCAACCCGAACTTCAACAGGGTGTGGCCGGGCGACGAGGACGGCACGCTCCAGGAGCGAACGGTCGCCAGCCTCTGGGGGCTGGTCGAGGCCGCCGACGTCGTCGTCGACCTCCACAGCGGTACCGCGGACATGCTCGAGCACGTCCGCTTCCAGAACGGCGAGCGCGAGTCTCGTCGGCTCGCGTCGGTGTTCGGCGCCGACTATCTCATGACCGACCCGACGTCGGATCGCTCGCTCGAGGAGTACACGGGAACGCTGCGGACGGCCGCGCGACTGTCCGGGACGACGGTGGTCGTCCCGGAGCTCTCGAACAGCCGGCAGGTCGACCTCGAGGCGGCTCGGCGGGGTGCCGACGGGATCGAGAACGTGCTGGGCGAACTCGGCATGCTCCGGGTGGAACCGCCCGACCCGCCCGCACAGACCGTGCTGTACGACGACGGGGGACGGGTCGGCGCCGATCGGTCGGGGCTCTTCGAGCCCGCTTCGGGGGTGGCGATCGGCGATCACGTAAGCGAGGGCAGCGAACTCGGGACGCTCTACTGTCCGGCGACGTTCGAGCGACGCCAGTCCGTGACCGCCACCGTCTCGGGCGTGATCTACTCGCTGACCCGCGAGTCGGCGGTCACCGCCGGCGAGAAGCTGGCCGGGATCGCCGAACCGTCCGATCCCGGCGAAGGCGCGTGACCCGCCCTGCAGCCCCCCCGGGGACCGTCGACGAACCGAACGGTCCGGTCGGCTATAGCAGCTATAAATATCTTTTGTAGAATGGGGGCCACGGGACACGACCACCATAGGGTCACTGTCGATCCCGTCCTCGGAGGGAGTGTATGACGTTCGATCGTTCACAGACGATAGGTCGAAGGCGCGTGATCCAGGTGCTCGGTGCGGGAGGGGTGGCCGCACTCGCCGGCTGCACGGGAGACGACGACGCTGACGACGAGATGGCTGAGGAGCCCGACGACGAGACCGAGGATGAGGTCGACGACGATGAGCCGGAGCCGGAAGAGGAAGAGCTGGCGAGCCTCGAGGAGACCCCCCAGGGAGAGCCGCTTTCGGAGGAGGACATCGGGGCGCTGGTCGCGGCGTTCGACGACGAGCCGATGAGCGACGAACAGCAGGAGGTCGAGGGCAGCGAACGCAACTACACGCCCCAGCACGTCTGGAAGTGGGTCGGCGACGAGAACCTGATCGGTCTCCATTTCGACGACCCCAATCCCGAGGAGGCGACGGCGCTGGATTACATCACGATCGGCCAGAAGGGGCTCTTTACCGAGGAGAGCCAGCCCGGCGAGGAGTTCACGCACTTCCATCAGCACACGGCCGACGGCTGGGAGGCCGGCCACGGCGGCCAGACCGGCGACGAGGGCTACTGGCTCACCCACATCGCCGTTCGGGAGATCCAGTACCCCTTCCACGACGAACCCATCGAGCCCCAGGTCGACTACGGGTTCATGCCGACCCCGCCCGAGGAGGGCAGCGAGGGCCACGACGTCGACTGGCAGGCCCCCGACGGCGGCGAGGGCGACCTCGCGGACGAGGATCGGGACGAACTCATCGAGATCTTCGACGACGAGTGGACCAACGAGGACCAACAGGAGGCCGACGGCCGGACGCCCGCCCACGTCTGGAAGTGGGTCACCGAGGACACGCTGGTGTTCCTCCACTGGGACGAACCGAACCCCGAGGAGGCCGAGAACCTGATCTACTTCGGAATCGGCGAGCGCGGCCAGTTCACCGGCGAGGACGTCCCCGCCGGCCAGGCGGACGACTTCACCCACTTCCACAAACACGAGGCCGACAGCTGGGAGGCCGGTCACGGCGGGCAAGACCCCGACCAACACGGAATGTGGCTCGTCCACCACGCGACCCGCGACCACGAGATGCCGTGGGGCGAGATCGAGGTCGGTATCGACCGCGAGTTCATGCCCACCCCCCTCGAGGAGTAACGATCGATGGACGACCGAACGCCGAGTCGTCGACGAGTACTGTTCGGCGCAGCGAGCGCCGCGGCCGTCGGGATCGGTTCCCTCTCCGGCTGCGTCGGTAACGAGGAGGAGACCGACGGTGACGACGATGCGGAAGCCGACGACGCGAATCTCGATGACGACGACGCGGACGCCGACGATGCGGACATCGTCGAGATCGAGACTCGCGAGGGCGAGGACGGCGAGCCCGACTTCGTCTTCGATCCCGCGATCACGGAACTCGAGTCCGGCACCACCGTTCGCTGGACCAACACGGACGGCGTCTTCCACACGGTGACGTCGACGGACTCACTCGAGGCCCGGACCGAGAGCGGCGAGTTCAACGAGGCGCTCTCCGCGGAGGGTGATACCTTCGAGTGGACCCCCGAGGAGGACGGCATCCAGCACTACTACTGCGAGCCCCACGCCGGCTTCATGATCGGCACGCTGGCCGTCGGCGACGTCGACGATGCGGAGCTCGAAGAAACGGAGGAGATCCACGAGAACCCCGAAGGGGCCGACGATGACGCGGACGACGACACCGAAGACGAGGACGCGGACGATCACGATGACGACGAGGAGTTCGTCGACATGACCGGCGAGGACGTCGTTCAGATCGAGACCCGCCAGGGCGAGGACGGCGAACCCGACTTCGTCTTCGACCCCGCGTTCGTCACGGTCGACGAGGGGACGACGATCGAGTGGGTCAACACCGACGGCGTCTTCCACACGGTGACGTCGACGGACGACATCGAGCGGCGAAGCGGCGGCGGCGACGAGTTCAACGCGACGATCTCGGGCGAAGGGGCGACCTTCGAGTGGGAGGCGGACGAGTCGGGCAGGCAGCCGTACTACTGCTCGCCACACGCCGGCTTCATGTACGGCGCGATCGAGATCGAGTGAGGAAGGGAACACACTTCCGCGCTCGGCCACTCCCCGCTGATGTGAGCGCCGACGCTTCCCCTCGCGTCGAGGTCTACCCCGGCCGCGAGGTCGTCGTCGAGTTCGACCCCGAGCTGACCTTCGAGTGCGTCGAGGACTGCACCTGGTGCTGTCAGCACGGCGTCTTGCTGTACGGCGACGACCTCCTCGAGCTCGCAAAGCGGGCGAACCTCTCCGAGACGACCACGGAGTTCCGCGGTGAGAAGTTCGTCACCCGCGAGGAGAAAGGGCGCGACGAGCACGTCGCCGACGACGGCTGTGCCTGTGCCTTCCTCCGGGAGGACGGCCTGTGCTCGCTCCATCTCGAGGAGGACTGGAAGCCGACCCGGTGTTCGGTCTTTCCGCTCGGCGTCTGGCGGGAGGACGGCGACCTCCACGTCGACATCCGAGACTCGGCCCACGACCACTGCGAGGGGCTGAACGTCAGCGACCGGGTCGTGATCGACAACCTCGACGCCTTCCTCCCCGAACTGCTGTGGGATCTCGAGAACCCCGATTCCGACAGGGAGCTGTGAAACGGCCCCCTGCTCGTATGAGATTGAAACCCACGACACTGCGTCTCGCCAATCATTTAAACGTGTGGGCAGCATAGATACGGTCGTGACAGAAAACTCCGGGCGACGGAACCTCCGTATGCCCAACAACGATGAAGTATTCGCCGTCGTGACCGAACACCTCGGGGGCAACCACGTTCAGCTCCAGTGTGCCGACGGCGAGGAACGGCTCGGCCGCATTCCGGGACGAATGAAGTACCGGACCTGGATCGAGCAAGACGACATCGTCGTCGCCGAACCCTGGGACTGGCAGGACGAGAAGGCCACTATCGAGTGGCGCTACACCAGCCAGGACGCCGATCAGCTTCGCCGCGAAGGTCACATCGACTGAATTTTCATCGCGGAGTTCCCGCCGTTCCCTAGCGACGTCGCCGTACCGTTCATCGTCTGGGCCTCAAGCGACAGCGACGCGCCGGCTTGCCTGTGCAACGCGAACGCTTGACCGGTTTGATGCTTCCCCTTCGAGTATGTATATTAGAGACGGAAGCGCGGAGGCGAAGTTCGACGAGCACAGCGAGGACGACGTCGAGTACGTCGGTTCGACCGCGGAGGGGACGCCGATGTTTTTCGACACGGCGAGTCGCTCCGTCTTCGAGGGCGAGTACGACGGCGAGGAGACGGTCGTCGACCGGCACGGGAGCGAGCGCGAACTCGAGGACCGGGCGAGCGTCGGCGAGGCCATCGAGACGCTGGGCGACGAACTTGGCTGGGAGTCGCTGTCGGAGTTCGGCCGGGAACACACCCGGGACGACGAGAACGGCGAGTAGCTACCGCGTCGCCCGCTTCCACTCCCGAAGACCGAGAACGGACCCGTCGAGGTCGTCGGCCGGTGCGTCGGTCGCGGCCCAGATGAACATCCCTGCGACGTCGGCGGGATCCCGACCGCCCCCGCCCGAGAGTCGGGTCGCGACCTGTCCCGGGTCGAGACAGCCCACGACGTAGTCGGTGTCGGCCGCGAATCCGCGCGCGACGGCCTCCGCCGTCGCCTTCGCGATCGCGTAGGAGCCGTACCCCGGCTTTCCCTCCCGTGCGACCGCACCCGTTGGCACGAGCACTCGTGCTTCCTCGTTGAGGTGCGGGAGCGCCTCCCGAATCGTCGCGAACACTCCCCGTCCGTTGGTCCGCCAGTGATCGTCGAACGCCGAGTACGACTCCCGGTCGGTCGGCGTCTCGCCGGGCTCGCCGTGGTAGACGCCGGCCGCGGCGACGACCGTATCGATCCCGCCGTTCGGGCCCGTCCGCGAGGTCGTCTCGACCAGCCGTTCGACGTCGAACTCGTCGCGAACGTCGGTGCGGACGCCCGCGGCCGTCGCCCCGCGCTCCTCGAGGTCGTCGACCGTCTCCGCGACCGCGTCACCGTCTCGAGCGCCGACCACGACGGTCGCGCCCTCGTTTGCGAACGCCTCGGCGACGGCCCGTCCGATTCCGCGCGTGCCGCCCGTCACGAGAGCTGTCAGCTCGTCCATGACTTGCGTAGGGAGGGTGGCTACAGGAATGCATCGACGGCCGCGCCGGGAGTCCGGAAATCCGCGCGGGGATGACGTACGTTTATCACCGCGCCAACGTTCAGGGAACGTATGCAATCGCTCGACGGAGAGTCGGTCGTCGTGATCGGCGCCGGCGTGGGCGGGCTCTCGACGGCCTGCTATCTGGCCGATGCGGGCGCGGACGTGCGGGTCATCGAGAAGAACGAGCAACTCGGTGGCCGGGCGAGCCGGCTCGAGCGCGACGGGTTCCGGTTCGACATGGGCCCTTCCTGGTACCTGATGCCCGACGTCTTCGAGCGCTTTTTCGATCACTTCGACCGAACGCCGACCGACTACTACGGACTGACCCACCTCGATCCGCACTACCGAATCTTCTTCAAAGACGGGGACGAGGTCGACGTCACGCCCGACCTCGAGCGCACGAAGCGGATCTTCGAGGAGTACGAGAACGGCGCCGGCGAGGCCCTCGAGGACTACCTCGAGAAATCGAAGGAGAACTACGAGGTCGGGATGGAACACTTCGTCTACGAGGATCGCACCAAACTCCGGGACTACCTCGACCTCGACGTCGCCAGACAGGCCCGGGGACTCTCGCTTCTGGGATCGATGCAGGGCCACGTCGAGGACTACTTCGATCACCCCAAGCTCCAGCAGATCATGCAGTACACGCTGGTCTTTCTGGGGGGGTCGCCGAAGAACACGCCCGCCCTCTACAATCTGATGAGCCACGTCGACTTCAACCTCGGCGTCTGGTACCCCGAGGACGGGCTCGGCGGCGTCATCGACGGGATCGCCGAACTCGGCCGGGAGCTGGGCGTCGAGTACGAGACGAACCGCCCCGCGACCGCGATCAAGGGCCGGGAGGGTGCCTTCCTCGTCGAGACGCCGGAGGGGCCGCTGCGGCCGGATCTGGTCGTCAGCAACGCCGACTACCCCCACACCGACCAGGAGCTGCTACCGGCCGAACGCCGGGGGTACGACGCCGACTACTGGGACTCGCGCACGTACGCCCCCTCCGCGTTCCTGCTGTACCTGGGCGTCGAGGGCGACGTCGACGAACTGGCCCACCACACCCTTGTCCTCCCGACGGACTGGGAGGAGCACTTCGATCAGATCTTCGAGGATCCAGCTTGGCCCGACGATCCGGCCTACTACTGCTGTGTCCCCTCCGAGACCGACGACGACGTCGCCCCCGACGGCCACAGCAACCTGTTCGTGCTCGTTCCGATCGCGCCGGGGCTCGAGGACACGCCCGAACAGCGCGAGCGCTACCGCGACCTGGTCCTCGACGACTTGGCCGACCACACCGGGACCGATCTCCGCGACCGGATCGTCCTCGAGGAGCGGTTCTGCATCGAGGACTTCGCGGACCGGTACAACAGCTACGACGGGACGGCCCTCGGATTAGCTCACACGCTCCGCCAGACCGCCCTCTTTCGCCCGCCCCACCGCGCCAAGCGGGTCGACGGCCTCTACGTGACCGGCGGGGACACGACGCCGGGGATCGGCGTCCCGATGTGTCTCATCAGCGGCGAACTGACCGCCGAGGCGGTGCTCGAGGACCACGGGTGAGCCGGATGGCAGCCGCCGAGCGAGGACCGTCCGATCGATGACCGACGACTCGAACTCCGCCGGCGCGGTCGACTCGAGCCGGGGCGTCGCGGGCGAGCTGTCGTACCTGCTCGTCCTCTCGCGGCCCCGGTTCTGGCTCTACCTGGCCGGTCCCGTGCTGGTCGGGGTCGCCTACGGCGCCTCGTCGGTCGGGGAGCTGCTCGAGCCCGCCGCGGTCGCGCTGTTCGTGTACTTCCTGGTGCCCGCGAACGTCTTCCTCTACGGCGTCAACGATATCTTCGACCGCGAGATCGACGCCGCGAACCCGAAGAAAGACGACCGCGAGGCGCGCTATCGAGGCCAGCGGACGGTCCCGCCCGCGGTCGCGCTGACCGGCGGGCTCGGGCTCGCGCTCTTCGCTCTCGTCCCGCGAGCGGCCTGGCCCTGGATCGCGGGGTTTCTCGTCCTCGGCGCGGCCTACAGCGCCCCGCCCCTGCGGTTCAAGACGACCCCGCTGCTGGACTCGGTCTCGAACGGACTCTACATCATGCCCGGCGCCGCGGCGTACGCCGCCGTCGCGGGCTCGCAACCGCCCGTCCTCGCCGTCGTCGGCGGCTGGCTGTGGGCGATGGCGATGCACACCTTCTCGGCGATCCCCGACATCGAGCCCGACCGGGAGACGGGGATCACGACGACGGCGACGGCCCTCGGCGAGAGTCGAACCTACGCCTACTGCGGCGCGTGCTGGCTCGCGAGCGCGGTCGCGTTCGCCGCGCTCGATCCCCGCCTCGGCGCGGCGATGGCCGTCTACCCCCTGCTGGTCGTCGCGATCGCGACCTCGAGCGTGGCCGTCGATCGGGCTTACTGGTGGTTCCCGGCGATCAACACGGTCGTCGGCGCAGCGCTGACGATGGGCGGACTCTGGGTGATCCTGTATGGATGAGCTAGCGACGGGCCGACCGACCGAGTGGACTCGAGCCGATCTTCAGCGACGACTGGAAGACGTCGTCCGCGAGAACCGGTTTACGATCGCGGTGGTGTTCCCGGCGATCGGTGCGCTCACGCTGATCGCCAGCGCCGAGGGACTGTTGCCCGAACCGCTCGCGTACAACCCCCTGTTGATCCTCTTCGGGACGGCGGTGATGCGCTCGCCGCTGGTCGTCGGCCTCCTCCCGCGGATCGGCTGGTGGGCCGCGGGCTGTCTCGGCGTCCTGACGGCGTACACCTACGCGATCGAGGTCGTCGGCGTGCGAACCGACTGGCCCTACGGCGCCTTCGAGTACACGATCCAGCTCGGGCCGATGCTGCTCGGCGAGGTGCCCCTGGCGCTGCCGCTGTTTTTCATCCCGCTTGTGCTCAACGCCTACCTGCTGACACTGCTGGTACTCGGCGGGCGGGCCGACAGCGCCCTCGTCCGGATCCCCGCGGCGATCGCCGCCGTCGTCGCGATCGATCTCGTGCTCGACCCCGCGGCCGTCGCGATCGGCTTCTGGGCGTTCGAATCGGGCGCCTACTACGGCGTCCCCGTCTCGAACTACGTCGGCTGGGTGATCTCGGGCACCGTCGCCGTCGTCCTCGTCGATCTCGCCTTCGACCGGGCGGCGCTGCTCGAGCGCGTTCGCTCCTGCGTGTTCATCCTCGACGACCTGGTCAGCTTCGTCCTGCTGTGGGGGACGATCAACCTGCTCTACGGCAACTGGATCGCCGCGGGGGTCGCCGGACTGTTCTGTCTGGGACTGTTCCGGACCGCCCGGTACGACCTCGAGATGGTGAAAACGGCGCTCCCGGGCGGGAGCTGATCGGATCGGCGCGAGAACGCGAGTCGATTTTCGGCGCGGGTCAGACGAGGAGGCCGCTGATCGCGGGCCCGAACTGGAGCAACAGGACGATCGCGAAGACCGTCAGGGCCAGCCAGACGGCCAGTCCGGTCGCGGCGAGGCGGGCATTTTCCTGGTCGAACTCGAGTGGGTCGTGTTGGACGCTCATACCCCATCGTTCGAGCCCGCGGACAACGAAATCACAGCCCCAATATCGGGGGCCTTTAAGATCTCGGCAGCTGGTGAGACGGGTTCGTTCTTCAAAGTAGGGCGTGGAACTCACGTTCAGCACAGACGACTCACTCACCGCTCGCTACGCTCGCGCTTCGATCGTCGTTCCGCAGAGAGACGCGCTGTCGCGCGTC
>NZ_JBLRWX010000099.1:0-11320 GCF_047921035.1 Natronococcus sp. | reverse complement strand
CAGGTTGTGTCGTAGACCGGCAAATATCCCAACTGCGGTACGGGAAGCCTCGCCGTTTACGGCGAGGAGGATGTCACGATCGAAGTCGCTTCGAGTGACGAATCGCCTCGAACAGCTACTCCGTCGCGTCCTCCGCAGACTCGTCGTCCTCGAGTTCGCCGTTCGACACCGTCACCTGGGCGTTCTGAATGACCTTCTCGCCCATCTCGTAGCCCGGCGTGTAGACGTCGGCGACGGTCCCCTCGGGCTGGTCGCTGTCGACCTGCATCATGACCTCGTGGCGCTGGGGGTCGGTCTCGGTTCCGGGTTCGGGATCGATCTCGGAGACGTCCTCTTCGGCGAGCACGCGATCGAACTCCCGCATCGTCATCTCGACGCCCTCCCGCAGGCTCTCGACGTCGTCGCTGTCCTCCTCGAGCGCGCGCTTGAGGTTGTCTCGAACGCCGACGAGTCGCTCGACCAGGTCCTCGGTCGCGCGGTCTTTCATCTGCTCCTGGCGCTTTTTCGCGCGCTTCTTGTAGTTCTGGAAGTCCGCCTGCTTGCGCTTGAGGCGGCTCTCGAGATCCTCGATCTCGGCCTCGGCCTCCTCGAGTTCGGCGCGGAGTTGCTCGACGGTCTCTTCGTCGCCCTCGCTCTCGTCGCCGGTCGTCTCCGCTTCCGACTCGGCCGTTTCCACGCCCGATTCGTCCCCCGCGTCGGTCTCGACGCCGTCGCCGTCGTCGGATCGATCCCCGGACGGGACACCCTGGGCTGACGCGTTCGTGCCCTCGTCTTCGCTCATGATCGGGTCAACGACCAGCGGCGGTAAAAGGGTTGAGATCCGGACTCGGCGGGGTACGATCCGACGATATATGTGCCCGCCGACCGCAGTGTTCGGCGTGACACCGACGGTCGAGGAGGACGCCATCGAGCTCCGGTACGAGGACGGCACCGTCCGTCTCGAGGGGCTCGGGTCGGAGCTGGCGGCGACGCTGCGGGAACGGGTGCTCGAACTCGAGGCGGATCCCAGATCGGGCGGTCGGCGGGTTCCCGCCCTGCAGTACGCGCCGCTTCGGGCGGCGCTGGCGCTCGAGGACGCCGCCGTTCGGGATCGGGTGCTCGAGGTCGACTCCATCTCGGAACTCCACTCGGCGTACGAGCTCCGGGCGTACCAGCGGGAAGCGCTGTCGGCCTGGCTCGAGACCGACCGCTGGGCCGACGTCGACCTCGACGGAACGCTTCCCGTCGACCGCGCTCCCGCAGGCGTCCTCGAGTTGCCCACCGGCAGCGGGAAGACCGTCATCGCGCTGAAGGCGATCGAACGACTCGCGACGCCGACGCTCGTCGTCGTGCCGACGATCGACTTACTCGAGCAGTGGCAACGCGAACTCGAGCGGGAGTTCGATCGCGAGATCGGCCGCTTCGGCGGCGGCGAGCAGCGGCTCGAGCCGATCACCGTCTCGACGTACGACTCGGCCTACCTCAAGGCCGACTCGGTGGGCGACCGCTTCGGCCTGGTCGTCTTCGACGAGGTCCACCACCTCGGTGGCGAGGGCTACCGCGAGATCGCCCGCCTGCTCGCCGCGCCCGCGCGACTGGGGCTCACCGCGACGTTCGAGCGGCCCGACGGTGCCCACGAGATCGTCGAGGAGATCGTCGGTCCGCTCACGTTCCGGATCGACGCCGACGAGCTGGCCGGCGACCACCTGGCGCCCTACGACGTCAAGCGACTCGAGGTCTCGCTCACTCCCGACGAGCGCGAGGAGTACGACCGCAACCAGGAAGTGTTCGCGGACTACCTCGCGAGATCGAACATCCAGTTTACCAGCGGCTCGGACTACCAGGAACTCGTCAAGCGTTCGGGGTCGGACCCCGAGGCCCGCGAGGCGCTGCTCGCGCGCCAGCGCGCCCGCGAGATCACCTACGGCAGCGAGGCCAAGATCGAGGCGCTCGGGGAAATTCTGGACGACCACCGCGGCGAACGAACGATCGTCTTCACGGCGTTCAACGCCCTCGCGTACGACGTCAGCGAGCGGTTTCTGATCCCGACGATCACCCACCAGACGGGCGCCGCGGAGCGACGGGAGATCTTAGAACGGTTCCGCGAGGGAACCTACTCGCGGATCGCGACCTCGAACGTCCTCGACGAGGGCGTCGACGTCCCCGACGCCAACGTCGCGGTCGTGCTCTCGGGCAGCGGCAGCGAGCGGGAGTTCACCCAGCGGCTGGGCAGAATTTTGCGGCCGAAAGAAGACGGTGGACGGGCGCTGCTGTACGAGGTCGTCGCGAGCGAGACGGCCGAGGAGCGGACCTCGAGGCGGCGTCGGAACTGATCGCGGTTCGGGCTCGGCCCGAGGCGGCAACGTATAACACGGACCGCGCCCAACTCCGGACGATGAGAGACGACGAAACGCTCGAGAGTCGGTCGGGAGCTGATTCCGCGTGAAGGTCGCGATCTACGGCGCGGGCGGCGTGGGCGCGTACTTCGGCGGGCGGCTCGCCCGCGCGGGAGCCGACGTTCACCTTCTCGCTCGAGGGGCCCACCTCGAGGCGCTTCGGCGGGACGGCCTCCGCGTCGACAGCGTCCGCGGCGACTTCGAGGTCGAACTCCCGGCGACGGACGATCCAGCCTCGATCGGCCCCTGTGATTACGTCCTGTTCGCGGTGAAGTCCTTCGATACGGCCGCCGCTGCTCGGGAACTGGAGCCGTTGCTCGGCGAGGAGACCGCCGTCGTCTCGCTCCAGAACGGCCTCGACAACGAGGAGAAGCTCGCCGACGTAATCGGCGAGGATCGCGTCATGGGCGGCGTCGCGTACGTGTTCTCGACGATCGCCGAGCCGGGACGTATCGAACAGACGGGCGGGCCGGCCAGCATCACCTTCGGCGAGCTGGACGGGACGCGCAGCGAGCGGGCCGAACGGCTCCTGGAGCGGTGTGAGCGCGCCAACGGGATGAGCGCGGAGCTCTCGGCGTCGATCCGGATCGAACTCTGGGAGAAGGCCGCGTTCATCTGCGCCCAGGCGGGGATGACCGCGGCGGTCCGGCTGCCGCTTGGCGAGATCCGAGAGACGCCGGAGTCGTGGGACGCCTACCGACGGATCGTCGAGGAGGTCTGCAGCGTCGGCCGGGCGGCCGGCGTCGACCTTCCCGACGACGCGGTCTCGCGCTGGATGGCGTTCGCGGCGGAGCTGGACGACGACTCGTACTCGTCGTTGCACTACGACATGACCCGCGAGAAGCCGATGGAACTCGAAGCGCTTCACGGGACGGTCGTCCGGAAGGCCCGAGAGAACGACGTCGCGGTTCCGACGACCGATGCCGTCTACGCGATCCTGCGCCCGTGGGCAGTGCGCAATCGACGAGAGAGCGAGTGATTCCGACGGCGGGGCCGCGAATCCGCTCCCGCAGTCCAACCGCACCCTCGGCGACGGGCCGGTTATTCGCCGTAGGCGATCGTCGAGAGCAGCGCGTTCTCCGCCTGGCGCGAGTCCAGCCGGGTGTGCTGGCAGACGACGGGAACGTCGGACTCGAGCACGCTCGCGAAGTCCTCGCCTTTCGGGATCGGCTCGGGGTCCTCGAGATCGTTGAACCGGACGTGTCTGGTTCGCTCGGCGGGAACGGTCACCTCGTAGGGACCGACGGGTTCGCGGTCGGTGAAGTAGACGGTGATCTCGACGGTGGCGTCCTCGTCGGTCGCGTTCAGGAGACAGACCGTTCCGTGGCTGGTCATCTCGGGCTCGGGTCCCGTACTCTCTTCGGGGATGTACCCCTCCGGAATCGTCCACGTCTGTTTTCCGACCATCGTCTCCCGAAACGACCCTCGAGCCGATAACGAACGGGCTTGTACGGTCAGGTGTCGGACGCGGGCCTCGCTGTGCAACGACGCGAATCCGAGACGGTGGGAGATATCTGTCGTGCCGGTTGGCCACTGGAATCTGTCAGAAACGCCGCTATATACAGAAATGTGTCCGTGTATTGACCGAATGTCACCGATTCCGGCAGTGATTCGACACCTATATCACATCTCGTTATGCCACTACTACCCATGGTGCTGGATCTTCCGCCGGGGAGTACCGTCGCGATCCTCCTGATGGTGCTGTTTCCGGTTCTGACGCTCGTGTTGTACTGGATCGACCTGACCACCAACGACGGCTACGTCTCAGTGCTGGGGAGGCGGTAGGATGCTCTCGACCATCCAGCTCACGTTCGGCGCCTATCTCCTCATCCTGCTCGCGATCGGGGCGTACTTCTTCGTGACGACGGAAACGAATCGCCTCTCGGATTACCTGCTCGCCGGTCGGGACGTCGGCACGTGGCCGGTCGCCATCTCCGAGGTCTCCTCGGTCGCCAGCGGCTGGACCTTCTTCGCCTGGGTCGGCGTCGGTTTCGCGACCGGGATCAACGGGCTGTGGTTTTCGATCACGATGATCCTGCTCGTCATCTTCATGTACCGCTACGTCGGCTCGCGCTTCCGTCGCCAGTCCGAGGCGCTCGGCTCCATCACGATCGCCGACCACCTCTCGCTGGCGGTGACGAACGACCGCCTTAGCACACAGATCCGCGTCGTCGCGACGCTCTCGATTCTCGTGTTCATGGGCGCTTACATCGGCGCGCAGATCATCGCGGTCGGCGAGGCGATGGACACCGGGATCGGGATCGACTACGGCATCGCCATCGCGGTCGGCGGCGTCGTCGTCGGGCTCTACACGATGCTCGGCGGGTTCAACGCCTCGATCTGGACCGACGTCTTCCAGGGGATCCTGATCTTCGCCGCGGCGGTCACCCTGCCGATCCTGATGATCGGCGAGGTCGGCGGCTGGTCGGCGTTCGTCGCCGAAGCCGGCGCCGTCGAGGACGCGGCGCTGCTCGACATCACCGGCGGGCTCGCCGGCCAGGCGCTGCTCATCGGCACCCTCGCGTGGGTAACGTTCGCGTTCGGGACGATCGGCCAGCCCCACTCGCTGATGCGGCTCCAGGCGATCCGTTCCGAACGGCTGCTCAGTCCCGCCGCGGTCATCGCCGTCGCCTTCCAGTCGCTGCGACTCACCGTTCCGCTGCTCATCGGTGCCGCCGGGCGCGTCCTCTACGGCTCCGTCGACAACCCCGAGAACGTCGCGATGATGGCGATCGTCGACTTCTTCCCCGCCGTTATCGCCGGCATCCTGCTCGCGGCGATCGTCTCGGCGATCCTCTCGACCTCGGACTCGATGCTGCTGGTCGCGTCCTCCGATTTCACGCGGTTCTACGAGGAGCGGATCGATCCGGACGCGAGCCAGAGGACGCTGATCGCACTCGGCCGGGCGACCGTGGGCGTTCTCGCGCTCGGCGGCATCGCGCTCGCGTTCGTCCGTCCCGGTACCATCTTCGAGATCATCGAGTTCGCGTACGTCGGACTGGGCGCGACGTTCGGACTACCCCTGCTGTTCATGCTGTTCTGGAAGCGAACGACGGGAGAGGCGATCCTGGCGGGGATCGTCGTCGGCCTCGGGTCGTCGATCGCCAACCTCTACCTGCTGCCGGACTACTTCCCGATCCTCGTCTGGCCCGTCTGCATCGCGACCATCGTCGGGGTTACGCTCGCGACCGCCGACACCGGCGCCGACGTCGCCGGCGTACCGGAGCCGACGACGGGTGGCACCTCGCCCGCCGACGACTGATCGACCCGACCGTCGCCGTTCGAACGATCGCCGACCCGTCGGCGCTCGCGGTGCGGATCACTTTTGCGTTCGCCGCACCGACTCGAGGTAGATGCTGACGAAGGACCTGCTTCGCGTCTCGAGAGCGGGCGGGGGGTACCACCCGCAGTTCGCGAGCCGTGAGCACCGTCCCCTCGCCGCCCGCGTCATCGGGACCTACCAGGGCCACGTCGGCGAGCCCCGCGGCGACCTCGAGGACGCCCTGACCGACCTCGAGCGCGACGCCGACCACTTCAAGCTCGTCCGGGGCTTTTCGGCGCTGCTCGAACGGGACGCGACGTTCGAGACTGACGCCGACCTCGAGCCCGAGCGCGTCCGGAAGGCGACGTTCGAGGCGGCAGAGGCCGTCGGCGTCGTCGCCGAGGACGAACGGACGGCCGCGCTCGCCCGCGCGGCCGACGAGCTCGGACTCTCGACTGCGGCCCTCGAGCGGGCGCTGTACGCCGACCTCGAGGAACGACAGGTCCTCGCGGCGGTCGACCCCCGGTGGGATCCCGACGAGCTGGTCGCGCAGTACAACCTCTCGCTGGCCCAGACGGCGCTGTTCGACGCCACCGAGCTACGGGTGCGCTCGAGCGATCCGAAAGCACTCGTCTCGGCGATCAAGCGCCTGCGGCTGATGTACGAGATTCGGAAGACCGACGCCGGTGACGCGAACGAAACCGCCCTGAGCGACCGCGAGGTCGTCGTCACCGGCCCGACGCACCTCTTTCGCGCCACGCGCCGCTACGGCACCCGGTTCGCGCGGCTCCTGCGGACGATCGCGAAAGCGAGCGAGTGGCGCCTCGAGGCGACGATCGACGACCGGGGGACCGAACGGGTCCTCGAACTCTCCGATTCGGACCCGGTGTGGGTGCCCGACGCCGAGCCCGTCGCCGACGTCTCCTTCGACAGCGGCGTCGAGGCCGACTTCGCCGGGCGCTTCTCGAGTCTGGATCTGGACTGGGAGCTCGTCCGCGAGCCCGAACCGCTCGAGACCGGGACCCGGGTGATGATCCCCGACTTCGCGTTCGACTACTCGCACGGCGACTTTCGGGTCTTCTTCGAGATCATGGGCTTCTGGACGCCCGAGTACGTCGAGAAGAAGCTCGGACAGCTCGCCGATCTCGAGGACGTCGAACTGGTCGTCGCCGTCGACGAGTCGCTGGGCGTCGGCGAGGAGATCGCCGCGCGGGACTTCCGGGCGATCCCCTACTCCGGCAGCGTCCGGCTGAAGGACGTCCGCGACGTCCTCCGGGGGTACGAGCGCCAGCTCGTCGCCGACAGCGCGGCCGCGCTGCCCGAGGAGCTGCGACCCGACGCGGACGTCCTCACCCTCGAGGCGCTGGCCGCAGACCGCGGCGTCAGCGAGGACGCGCTGGTCGACGTCGCCTTCCCCGAGCACGACCTGGTCGGCCGAACGCTGGTTCGGCCGTCGGTGCTCGAGGCGCTGGGCGAGGAGATCGAAGCCGGCTCGTCGCTATCGGAGGCGGAAACGGTACTCGAGTCCTACGGGATCGGCGACTCGAGTGCGGTCCTCTCGAAACTCGGCTATCGCGTCGAGTGGGAGGGGCTCGCGGGCGGGACGCTCGTCGAACGGGAGTCGCAGTAGTCGATGCCGTGCTTCCTGTGTTCGGTCTCGATGCTATATCTACGTCGGTCAGGCCGTTACATAGGTCGGCAAACTGCTCGCTTCGCTCGCAGTTTCTACTGGGCGAACAGCCGTCCGAGACGCGCGACAGCGCGTCTCTCTGCGGAACGACGATCGAAGCGCGAGCGTAGCGAGCGGTGAGTGAGTCGTCTCTACGTAACGCGATTTTCACGGCTGGCCCTGAATACAGGAGCCGTACGACTCAGTACTACAGCTCCCGCTGGCGCCCCTTCGGCACCATCGAGCGCAACTCGCCGTGGACGTACAGTCCGACGCCGATCGGCTCGAGCTCGCCCGCGATCTCGTGGGCGGCGATCAGGTACCCCCAGTCGCCCTCCCAGCGCTCGAGTTCTCGGTCCTCGCCCGCGGCGAACGCCCGGGCCTCGTCTGGCTCGAGTTCGATCACGCACTCGCCGGCCTCCCGGCCGAAGCGCTGGACGAAGTCGGTCGTCGGCTTCCAGTGCTCCTGGCGGGTTCGCAGGCAGGTCATCCCGATCGCTTCGATCTCGACCGGAGAGGGAGCCGACCCGCTATAGATCCAGATCTTGCCCGCCCCCTTCTCCCAGAACGTGTAGTCGTCGAAGGTTTCGGGCGGAATCGCAAAGCGGTCCGCAAAGTAGTCGACGACGGCCTCGCGGCTGACTCGTCCCTCGACGGTTCGTTCGTCGGCCGTCGCGGGAAGGCGGCCGAAGCGCTGGCCGTCGTTCTGTGCAAGATCCGCGTCGGAGTCGCCGTCCACGGCGTCGTCACCCATCAGGCCGTCACCTCCAGTTTCGCGACGAAGAAGCCGCCGGTGTCGTTCTGGTGGGGATAGATCCGCGCGGCTCGCTCGAGACTCTCGTCGTACTCGTTACCGTCCCACTCGGTGAGTCCGGGCGAGTGCTCGAGACCGAGGTCGAAGTCGACGACCCGGCAGTCCTCCTCGTTGAGCGCGTGCTGGACGACGGCCTCGTTCTCCTCGGGGGCGAACGTACACGTCGAGTAGACGACGGTACCGCCCTCCCGCGTCGCTTGCACGGCTCGTCCGAGAATCCCCTTCTGGATCCCCGAAACCTCGTCGAGGTAGCCCTCCGACCAGCCGTCGAGCGCGTCGGGGTTCTTCCGGATCGTCCCCTCACAGGAGCAGGGCGCGTCGACGAGCGTGCGATCGAACTCGTCGAAGTCGAACCGCTCGAGGGAGTAGTTCCGGGCGTCGTCGTTCGTGACCGCGAGGCTCGTCGCGCCCAGCCGCTCGGCGTTGAAGCGCAGCGCCGAGATCCGACCGAGGTTGTTATCGTTGGCGACGACCGTCCCTCGGTCGTCCATCAGCGCCGCGAGCTGGGTCGCCTTCCCGCCGGGGGCCGCACAGCAGTCCCAAACGCGCTCGCCGGGTTCGGGCTCGAGGACGGTCGCGGGGACCGCAGAGACCTCCTCCTGGCCGTGGGTGAAGCCGTGGAAGGACGCCCAGGTCGAGCCCGGCGAGTCGGTCTCGAGTCGCAACACCCGAGGGTTCCAGTCGGCCCCCTCGTACTCGACGCCCTCTTCGTCGAGCGTCGTCGTCGCCCGGTCGACCGAGGCCTTGATCGTGTTCACGCGGACCGCGTTGCCCAGCGGTCGCTCGCAGGCGGCCAGAAACGCCTCGAAGTCGTCGACGATCGGCCGATACCGCTCGAGTGGCTCCATTGGCGTCGGGTTCGCCGGCCCGTCGCTTGTGGGTTTCGAACCGCCGCGCACGTCGGCACCGTCTTTATGACGCTCACCCGCGATTGTCAGCACATGGCAGGGATTCAGCTGCAGGACTCCGAGCTATCACTCGAGGAGCCGACGTTCGTCGAGGGGTTTCCCGGCGTCGGCCTCGTCGGCAAGATCGCGACCGACCACCTGATCCGGGAACTCGAGATGGAGTACTACGCGAGCGTCGACTGCGAGGGGCTGCCCCGCGTGGGGACCTACCGGGCCGGCGACGGGCGAGTGCGCCCGCCGGTTCGGCTCTACGCCAGCGAGGCCCACGACCTGATCGCGCTCCAGAGCGACGTGCCGATCGGCGCCCGAGCCGTCGGGACCGTCGCCAACTGCGTCTCGAGCTGGATCGCCGCCCAGGAGGCGCGGCCGATCTACCTCAGCGGGCTCCCGTCCGAGCGCGAGGAGCGGCCGTCGCTGTACGGGATCGCCACCGGCGACGAACTCGAGACCCTCGAGGATCACGGGATCTCGACGCCCCCGGAGGACGGCGTGGTCAGCGGCCCGACGGGAGCGCTGCTCGACCGCGCCGCACAGCGTGGCGAGGGCAGCCTCGGGCTGATCGTCGACTCGAGCCCGCAGTTCCCCGATCCCGAGGCGGCAAGCGTCCTGCTCGAGGAGGGGATCGCACCGATCACGGACGTCTCGATCGACGTCGCGGAGCTGATCGACCGGGCCGAGGAGATCCGGGAGAAACGCGAGCAGTTCGCCCGCCAGATGCAACAGATGAGCCAGGAGGAGAGCTCCCAGGCCCAGCCGCTTCGGATGTACCAGTAGCGGGCAACTCGAGGGCGAGAACGTACCTACCCCCTGAACACAGACCCCGTGGTCCGATCCTCCACTATGTGTCGGGTTAACGCGTCGAGCCGCCGATCTTGCTCACGCAATCCCAACCCCTTTTCGGCACCTGGCTCATCCTTCGACCATGGCAGACGAAATCGCTCCCGACTTCTGTCCGACGACGTCGAACGGGATGCCGATGCTCGGTCTCGGCACCTGGCAGAACGACGACGCCGAACAGTGCGCCGAGAGCGTCCGGAACGCTCTCGAGATGGGGTACCGACACATCGACACGGCACAGGCCTACGACAACGAAACGGCCGTCGGCGAGGGGATCGCCAGCGCCGACGTCGACCGCGAGGAGGTCTTCCTCGCGACGAAGATCTGGACCGACAACCTCGGCTCCGAGGACGTCACGGAGACGGCCCGGGAGAGCATGGACCGTCTCGGCGTCGACTATCTGGACATGCTGTACGTCCACTGGCCCGCCGGGGCGTACGAGCCCGAGGAGACTCTCTCGGCGTTCTCGGAGCTGTACGACGAGGGCCTGATCGAGAACGTCGGCGTCAGCAACTTCATGCCCGAGGACCTCGAGACGGCGATCGACGTCTGCGACGCGCCGATCGCGGCCAACCAGGTCGAACTCCACCCGCTGCTTCAGCAGGACGACCTGCGCGAGGCCTGTGAGAACTACGACGTCGACGTCGTCGCCTACTCGCCGCTGGCCCGCGGCCAGGTGTTCAACCACGAGGGGATCCAGAACGTCGCGGCCCGTCACGGCGTCAGCGAGGCCCAGGTCAGTCTCGCCTGGCTGCGCGAGAAGGGCGTCACCGCGATCCCGAAGGCCACCGGCGAGGACCACCTCGAGGACAACTGGGAGTCACTGCTGGTCGAACTCGACCGCTCGGATATCGACACGATCGACAACGTCGACGACGTCAGCCGCGAGGTCGACCCCGAGTTCGCCCCCTGGAACTGACGCGAGCGAGCCCGGCTCGAGTAGTCCGAACTCCTGAGTAACAAGAAAGCTTACCACTTTTCGAGCCGTCGCAAGCGCCATGGCAACCCGCACCCGGAGAGGTGAGGCCGGCGTCGTCGGGGAGGTTGCAACCGACCTCCGGCGACTCCACGGCGGCTGGATGGCGCTCGCCTTCCCCAGACAGCGCGGTCGCGGCCACGCCGTCATGGGCCGATGGCGACCCGAGACGACCCCACAGACCGTCGGCTACTACGGCTGGGGCACCCTCGGCGCGCTCGGCCTGCTGGTGCTGTACCCCCTCACCGTCCTCGGGTTCGCGACCCGGTACTACGCGGCGAGACTCGACTCGACCAGGGCCCGGCTCGGCGTCGCCGGCGTCACCGCCCTCGCAGTCCTCGCGTGGGGGACGTTGACGGCCCTCGCCCACCTCCAGCTCGAGCCCGACGCCGTCCTCGCGGTCGCCGCGGCGAGCGCGGTCGCGACGGGGGCGACGGCGCTTGCGGCCGGCTGCTCGCGGGTCGGCGGCCGGCCGGTCT
>NZ_JBLRWX010000098.1:0-12203 GCF_047921035.1 Natronococcus sp. | reverse complement strand
TCATCGTTCGCTTTCCGAGGTGCTCGCAAGCTCGCACCTCGCTACGTTCGGACGGTCGACAGCGCGCGCCACCGCAGAAGGAAGGGTCAGACCGAGCTGATACATCGTCCGCCTGTACGGAACAGGTGTTTCACGCGACACTCTAAGCGAAGATTCCGTGCTGCGATGCGCCGTTAACGTACGGTATCCCACTCGAGCCCGTACTCCCCGACCACATCCTCGGTAATCGACGCGAACCGGTCGAACGCCATCGTCGGGGGGAGGGGGTGGCGGGCGTCGATCTCTTCGGGGAGGTCGTCGTGGTACCGGACCTGGGTCTCGACGTCGTAGGGGAACTCGGTCTCGTCGACGCCGACGAACCCGTGTTCATCGCGGGCTCGGGAGAGCACGTCGCGCCACTCTGCGATCGAGGCCAGCCCCGCCGACTCCATCCCGTGGGAGAACAGCGTCGAGCGGATCTCGTCGTAGGGGTCGGCGTTCTCGAGGTAGTCCTCGAGGTACTCGACGTCCGAGCGGGTGTTGAACGCGGTCCAGTAGGGGACCGACCCCGTCCGCAGCGTCCACCAGGGTTCGACCAGCGCGAACGACTGGACGAGCAGCCGGTCGACCGAGCGGTCGCGGGCCTCGTAGCGCTCGCGGTAGCGGTCGGCGACGAACGGGCTCAGCTCCCGCGGGTCGTCGAACGCGAGCCGTCGGAGGTCGTACCCTCGTTCGTCCGCGATCCGCTCGAGGTCCTCGCGCAGGGCGGGATCGAACCCCCACTCGGCCTCCGGCGCTCGTCGGTCGGGTTCGGGAACGTCCCACTCGCGCTGGCCGGCGCCCTGCAGGCGGAGGAACTCCGCGACCTGCTCGCTGCCCTCGTAGTACTCCTCGGGCGCCAGCCCGCCACAGCCCCCCAGCTGGAAGGTGTGACGGTCGCCGACGTCGACGACCGGCCAGTCGTACTCGCACTCGAGGGAGATGACGGTGCCGCCGGGCTCGAGGACGGTGTCGAGAAACTCCTCGTAGGCCTCCCCCAGGATCCGGGACTTGACCCGGAAGTAGGCCAGCTTGCGAACCATCAGCCGATCCTGATTGGGGTCGTGCATCTGGGCCAGCGAGACGTCGGGGTTGGCCTCGAGGAACTCGGGCGCGTGCTCGGCGCCCCACTCGATATCCGCCCGGATCTCGTCGGCGCCCATCGAGCGCCGGATCGGCAGGAGGAACGTCTGGGGCAGAAACGGCACCCCGAGCAGGGCCGCGAGGTGAACGGCCGCGCCGTTGCTCGAGCCGACGACGACGGCGGGGTACCCCCGTTCGGGGTACTGGTCGACGACCCACTCCCGGAAGCGCTCGACGTCGATCTCGCCGAGGTCGTCGGGGTCGATCCCCTCGTTGGCCCCGCCCGTGGTGTAGATCTTCGCGCGGGTCTCCCTGGAGAGGCCGTTGACCCGCTTTGCGAGCGGTGTTAGTTTCGGGTGGATCATCCCCAGCCGCGGGAACGGCTCGCCGCGCAGGGAGCTGGCGGCCGCCCGGACGAACACCGTCGTCGAGTCGAAGTTCGGCAGCCCGTAGGGGGTCGACTCCTCGTCGGCGAACAGCCGCGAGAGCCTCATCGATCGCCCACCTCGAGTCGGCGGTCCGATTCGATCGTCCGGTTCGACGTCGCGATCGGCCGTCGCCCGTCGTCGGTCATCGTCGCGTGTAGTACCACGGATCGGCGGATAGTACTGTGGCCGGCAGGATCGCCCCTCGCGGGACTGCGGCGGTCCGAACCGGCGTTGCGAGGGGGCTCGAGCGAACGTTGATAGCAGTCCTCAACCGGGGAACGTTTCCGGCAACTCAACGCTTACTCGGCGACCGCGAGAACCGCGACCGTGTTCGTCGTTCCGTTCTCGCTCGCCGATCGTCGACTCTGGCGGGTCTGGAAGCGCGTGTTCGGCCTCTCCTGGCCCGTGATGGCCGAGCAGGTGCTGCGGACGCTGATGCGGACGACCGACCTGATCGTCGCGGGCCTGTTCTCGCCGGCGGCGGTCGCGGCGGTCGGCCTCGCGGACATCTACGCCCGCTTCCCGCTTCGGTTCGGCATCGGCATCGGCGACGGCGCGATCGCCCTCTCGAGTCAGGACACGAGCGCCGACGCCACCGCCAATCGGGACGAAGCGGTCTCGCAAGCGCTGTTACTCGGCCTGCTCGGGGGAATCCCGTTCGTCATCTTCGGGCTGTTGCTCAACGAGTACGCCATCTCGGTGCTGGGCGCGCTCACCGAGGAGGGGGCGATGGACGCGGTCGTCGAGTACGGCAGCGTCTACCTGATGGTGATCATGATTTCGGCGCCCGCGATCCACGTCAACTTCATCGCGGCCCGCTCGATCCAGGGCACCGGCGACACGAAGACGCCGATGTACGTCAACGGCGTCGTCAACGCGCTCAACATCCTCGCGACGATCGGGCTGGCGTTCGGGCTCGGTCCGCTCCCCGAGCTGGGCGTCATCGGCATCGCCGTCGCGACCGCAGCCGCGGACACGCTCGGCGCGACCGCCTTCCTCGCGATCCTCGCCACCCCGCGCAGCGGGATTCGGTACGTCGTTCCCCGACAGCTCGTCATCACGAAGCAGTTGCTCCTGATCAGCTGGCCCCGGATCGCCGAGGGGGTCACGGAGATGTTCGCCGAGTTCCCGTTCAACGCGATCTTGCTGGCGTTCGGCACCGAGGTCAACGCCGCCTACCACATCGGCCGCCGGATGTACCAGCAGGTCGCCTCGCCGCTCGCGAGAGGGTACGGCGTCGCCGCGAACGTCATGGTCGGTCAGTCGCTTGGCCGAGGCGAGGGGGCGACCGCCTACTACAACGGGCTGGCCGCGACGGCCCTGAGCACGCTCACCGTCGGCGGGCTCTGCGCCCTGCTGTTTACGTTCGCCGAGGAGTTCGTCCTCGTGTTCACGCGCGACCCGGCGACGGTCGGCTACGCGGTCGGCTTCGCGCAGGCCTACGCCGTCACCGCGCTGTTGATCGCGGCCTACATCACGCTGGCTGGGTCGCTACGGGGCGGCAGCGAGACCGTCGTCCCCTTCGTCTCGCGGGTTATCGGCACCTTCGTCTTCCTGCTCGGCTTTACCTACGTCGTCGGCGTCGAACTCGGCTACGGCGTCGTTGCCGCCTACGCCGCCGTCGTCCTCGACTTCGCGTTCCGGGTCGTCTACCTCGGCGTCGTCTTCTACCGGCGCCGCTGGGTCGAACGGGGCACCTCGATGATGCGCGAACGGGGCAGCTTCTCCGATCAGTCCACGGACGACTAACGCTGCCGCCGGCTCGAGCGGTGGGGCCACGGAACATACTTTACCGTCAGCGAGAAACGAACGCTCATGACGGATGGAGAGTTCGAGGGCTACGGGGGGAGATACGTTCCGGAACCGCTTCGCGAACCGCTCGAGCAGCTCGCGACCGCCTACGACGAGGTCGCCGGAACCGACGAGTTCCGGGCCGACCTTCGGGACCACCTCGAGAGCTTCGCAGGGCGACCGACCCCGCTGTACCACGCGCGCAACCTGAGCGAGCGCTACGGCGCCGAGATCTACCTCAAGCGCGAGGACCTGCTCCACGGGGGCGCCCACAAGATCAACAACGTGCTCGGGCAGGCGCTGCTCGCGAAGCGATCCGGCCGCGAGCGGCTGATCGCCGAGACGGGCGCGGGCCAACACGGCGTCGCGACGGCGATGGCCGGCGCGCTGCTCGACCTCGAGACGGAGATCTACATGGGCGAGAAGGACGTCGCCCGTCAGGAGATGAACGTCTTCCGGATGCGCCTGATGGGCGCCGAAGTCAACGAGGTTTCGCGGGGCGATGCGGGGCTGGCCGACGCCGTCGACGCCGCCCTCGAGGACTTCGCCGAGAACGTCTCGGACACCCACTACCTCGTGGGCAGCGTCGTCGGCCCGGATCCGTTCCCGCGGATGGTCCGGGACTTCCAGTCGGTTATCGGTCGGGAGGCTCGCGAGCAGTTCCACGAGCGAACGGGCGACCTCCCCGACGCCGCGGTCGCCTGCGTCGGCGGCGGCTCGAACGCGATCGGCCTTTTCCACGCGTTCCGCGACGATCCCGTCGAGTTCTACGGCGCCGAGGGCGGCGGCGAGGGCAGCGACTCGAGCCGCCACGCGGCCCCGCTCTCCCGGGGAACCGACGACACCCTCCACGGAATGAAGACCCGCGTGATCGACGACGACGTCGAGGTTCACTCGGTCTCGGCCGGGCTCGACTACCCCGGCGTCGGCCCCGAACACGCCATGTTCCGGGCCGTCGGTCGCTGCGAGTACACCGGCGTCACCGACGACGCGGCGCTGGCGGCGTTCCGGGAACTCAGCGAGACCGAGGGGATCATTCCGGCGCTGGAGTCGAGCCACGCCGTGGCTCGAGCGATCGAACTCGCCGAGGACGGCGCTCACGAGACGATCCTGGTCAATCTCTCGGGACGGGGCGACAAGGACATGGAGACGGCGGCCGAGAAGTTCGATCTCTAACGTTCAGAGCCGGTTCCCGATGAGCGCGCCGAGCGGGCCGAACACGGCGGGATAGGCGATTCCGACGAGCCCGATCACCGAAAACGGCGTCGGCCCGGCGGAGACGCCGCTCGTGCCGACCGTCAGAACGATCCCGCCCAGCAGCGCGGCCGGCAGATAACCGAGCACGACGGCGAGCCCGTGGGTCGCGGCGGTCGTCGTCGGCAGCGTCGGTCCGCCGGCTCGGACGGCGACCCCGGCAAGCACCAGCAGCGATGGGGGGATCGCCAGCAACAGGACGCTCGCGCCGGTCATCACCGAGACGAGGTTGATCGTCTCGCCGCCGAACAGCTCCGGGACGGTGCTCTCCGAGAAGTGGGTGCTGTAGAACAGCCAGCCGACCAGTCGCCAGTCCTCCCCGCCCGTCGTCGCACCGATGAGCTGTGCGAGCGTGGAGGATCGGACCGCCGAGACGGCGAGCGCGTAGACGAGCAGGTAGCCGGCCAGCCAGGCGCAGACGCCGCTGGCGACGCCGCGAGCGACCGGAAATGGAGCTGTACTCGCCATCGAAACATCGAAGTCGGTTCTCGAGCGTTACACCACGGAGGTGACGATCGTGATCGCCGCGAACGCGAAGACGACGGCCATCAGCGCCGCGTCGCCTTTCGTTCCGTAGCCGCCGACGGTGTCTTTGGTCGTGGCGACCAGCGCGATCAGGCAGCCGACCAGCGCCAGCAACACGACGGCCGCGTACACGAGGTAGATCGACGAAAGCATATCTCGGTACAATCGGGCCGCCGTCCTAAACGTTTGGGACCGCAGTCGGCGCCGATCGAACGATTATAATGCGCTCGCTCGCTAGCGGGGAGCATGCGGATGGAACTGCGGGTGTGCAAACACTGCTACAACGGCGAGCACGGCAACCCCCAGAAGACCGCGGTGACGGAGGATATGGTCGCCTGCGCCGAGCAGATCCGGGAGTACAAGGACCTCATCGGCATCGACTCGCTGTACATCTCGATGGTCGAGGAGGGCGACCGGGGCGGCGCAGAGGCCCTGACCGTCTACGTCGCCAACATCGAGAACGACCAGATCCAGATGAACGACACCCAGCTGGTGATGGAGGACGACGACGGCAACGTGCTCGTCTACCCCGAGCCCAACGACATCCTCGAGGTGCTCACCCGAAACATCGATCAGATCGCGACTCAGACCCGACAGGAGGTCGGTGTCGAACTCTCGCCGGACAGCGAGCAGATCCTCTCCTGAACGCGATCCCGTTCGTTCGCCAAACACTCCCTCACGCCGGATAGTGGCCGTATCTGACTTTTTTGCATCGCTCGATTAAGGGTTATCTTTTAACCCAGATGCTCACAACAGTAGCAGTATGACGGCGGAAAGACAGGAGCGAGAACGAGTGGCAGCGATCTGTGAGAACTGCGAGACGGTCCACGCCGCACACGTCGGTCCGAACGACGAGATCCATCCGATCGGAAGCGGGGAGTGTCAGTGCGGCGACGGCGCGCTCCGGGTCATCGAGGACAGTCCGGAGGGGTTCGAGAACGCGGACTCCTGATACGGATTGCTGTAACGATTTACCGGCGCAACCGCCGTACGGGTCGCGGTTGCGCCGGTAATGACTTACAGGAAACCGTATGAGACGGTGGCGGAAGCTTCCTCTCGACGCCGTCGAAGCGAATCGAGCGAAGAAATTCGTCGGGACGCTCGAGCGCGTTACTCCCGCGAGCCGCCGTCGGTCGCGACGCCGTCTCGCTCGGCCCGGGCCTGCTGTTGGCGCTGTTTCAGGTACCGCACGCGCAGGATGTTGCCGTACATCGAGAGCGCGAGCCCGATGAACAGCACGAGCATGCCGATGTTGATCGCGATCGTCCGGAAGATGTTCCCCTCCGCGTAGACGAGGGTGTCCGGAATCGGGTAGCCGCCGTAGCTCATGCTGCCGGCGAGCACGCCGGCGACCCCGATGATGACCATCGCGCCCATGAGGTTCGTCGCCCACTTCCAGGTCGGCTTGAGCCGCAGCCGTTCGATCCCGGTGGTCTCGTACTCGTCGGGATCGCCGTGGAAGTTCGGAGTGTCCTTCTTCGGCAGGAACGCCTTCATCTCGACCGGGTAGAAGGCCGGATGACAGACGTGCTCGAAGGTGTGGAACATCACGCCCATCAGCATGATGACCCCGAGCAGCCCGTGGAAGGCGACGAATCCCATCACGACCGACTGGGAGTTGTAGAACTCCATCAGCCAGGACTTCTGCCAGATCAGCAGGCCAGAGATCATCAGCAGGATGAGCTCGACGGTGAAGATGGCGATCACGCCCTTCCCGACGTACGACAGCAGCGGGACCTCGTCGGCCTTGTAGCCCGCGAACTGCTTGGCGTGGGGGTGGCGCTCGTCGGCGTAGCCGAGCGCGAACTTGACGTCCTGGACGAAGGCCATCATGTCGGCTTTCAGATCCGGCAGCACCTCGCCCAGGTTCGACCGACTCGAGGTGCGAAGTAGCATGTACAGCACCCAGAAGACGGTCAGGATCATCAGCGCGAAGCCGGCGACCCGGTGGATCGCGAGCACCCACTCGTTGCCGCCCATCAGCTCGACGAGCCACCACAGCTCCGCGTTGAACGCGATGGCGTAGCCCGTAAAGAACAGGAAGAACACCGTCAGCGCCAGCAGCGAGTGGAACGTGGTCGTCACTCGAGAGAACTTCCCGTGGTCGAGATTCGTCACGCGCGATCACCTCCGCTCGAGGCGGCGGTCTCCTCGCCCGACCCGTCGGCGGCGACCTCCCGGTCGCCCCCGGGAGGCTGCATGCGATCCGCGAGCCGCCGGAACGCGGCCCAGTGGATCACGACCATCACGATGATAAAGACGCCCATGATCACGTCGGCGAAGTGGATCAGGGTGATCATCGCGTTGAGCACCGGTTCCGTGTTGCCGGCGACCCACTCCGAGCCGACGCCGCCGCCCGCGACGGTCGGTCGGACCCGCAGCATCGTCTGGTAGAACGGCCCCTGGAAGAGCCAGACCGAGCCGACCGCGACGACGACGCTCGTGATGCCGGCGATCCAGAACGCCGCCGTATCCGAGAGGCCGGCGTTCTCGTCGGCCGACGCGTCGTCGCGTGTATCGGTCGTCTCGCCGGCGGTGCCGGCGTGTGTGTCGCCCTCGCTCATGACTCGAAGAGGTCGGCGTCCTCGCCGAAGATGATCTGCATCGACTCCTCGTTGAAGAAGGAGCCGCTGTCACGCTTGTCGAGTTCGTCGGCGATGTCGCCGGGGGAGCCGACGAGCAGGGCGTTGGTCGCACACTCGTCGACGCAGGCCGGCGCCATCCCGACCTCCTGGCGCTCCTTACAGCCGGTACACTTGTCCATCGTGCCGCCGGTGCCGACGATGTCGGCCGAGCCGTCGCCGCTCTCGGGGAACTGCGGCGCGCCGAACGGACAGCCCGACAAGCAGTACTGACAGCCGACACAGAGGTCCTCCTCGAGGTCGACGAAGCCGTCGTCGCTCTTCTGGAGGGCGTCGGTCGGACAGACCGAGACGCAGGGGGCCTCCGCGCAGTGGTAACACTGCATCGGAAGGTTCGTCTCGCCGGGGTTGACCCCGTCCTCGAGGGCCCGGGTCTGGTGGCCGTTGTAGCCGTCTTCGGCCTCGCGGCCCTCGAGCATCTTCACGACGTCGATCCGCTCGCGCTGCGGTTCGACGTCCCAGGTGCGTTTGCACGCGACGACGCAGGCGCCGCAGTCGATACACGCCTCGACGTCGGGAAAGAGGCGCATCCCCTCTCCGACGCCCATCGTCCCGTCGCCGATCCGATTCTGTTGTGGTTCGTTCGTTGACATTGTCTGTTAGTCGTCTGCGAGCATGTCGTGCTCCCGTACGTCGAACTGCTTCTGGAGTCCGAGTCCCGCCTCGTCCTGCGGGAAGTTGATGAACTCCATGTCGTACTCCTCGATCCGTTCGGGCGTGGCCGGCAGCACCCGGACCATCCCGACCTTCGTCTCCTGCATCTGGGTCTCGGCGTCGAAGCCGCTGGCGGTGATCACGTTCGCCGAGTCGCCGATCGCGATCGGTTCGGTGCCGTCGGGCCACTTGTCGCTCTGGTTCTTGCCGCCGAGGACGCCGCCCCAGTGGTACGGCAGGAAGATCTCGTTGGGGTGGGGTTCGGCCGTCTCGGTCCGGTAGTCGACCTTCGCCTTCACGAGGATCGCGCTCTTGTCGTCGGCGGCGGGTTCGACGATGACCATGTCCTCGCCACCGGTGACGCCCAGGTCCTCGGCCATGTCGGGGTGGATCTCGGCGTACATGTGGGGCTGGACGTCGGCCGTCAGCGTGTTGTTCCGCGTCTCGGAGCCGCCACCCTGGTGTTCGACCTGCCGGCCGGAGGTCATGATGACGTCGAACCCTTCCTCGTGGACCCGCTGGGTCGCTTCCTGCTGGGTCGCGGCGTTGTTCTGGTCGAGCCGGAAGACGTTCTGCTGGAAGCCGTTGGCGGGCCACTCCTCGGTGATCTCGAGGTGTGGACTCTGGATCGGCTCCCGGTGGACCGGGACGGTGTCGAGGAAGTTCCAGGCGACCGCGCGGGCCTTCCCGCGACCCGTCGGCGGATCCGGCTGTTCGTTGTCGAACTGCTCCCAGAACTCCAGGTCGAGGTCGTGGTCGTACTCCTCCTCGAGGGCCTGGGCGGCGTCGTAGGCCGACTGGTCCTCGCTCAGGGCGTACTCGACGGGCAGGGACATCTCGCTGGGGTTGGAGACGTCGTCGGGCAGGGTCGTCGTGTAGTGGGGGTACTGCGGAACGCCCTCGACCTCGCCGTCCCACCAGTCGGGCTCGTAGGGCTCGCGCAGCAGGTCGAGGCCGTCCTCGCCGTGTTCCTCGTACGTTTCGGCGAGGGGATACTCCTGATCGACGTCCATCTCCTCCCACTCCTCGGGGGTCGGCGCCTCGATCCCCCAGTTAGTGCGGAAGTCGTGGCCGCCCTCGCGGGGGTCCATATCGTCGCGCCAGATGATCGGCGTCCCGGTGTGACCCTCGCCCCAGTAGGGCCAGGGCAACGACCAGTACTCGCCGTCGACGGGCGTCCCCGGCGCGTCGGCGCGGGTGTCCTCGGTGCTGAAGAGCTCGTCGTGCTCCCGGTGTTGCTGGAGCTTCTCCGGGGACTGCTGGTAGCCGATCGAGCGGGCGCCGAGGTTGATCTCGCGGAGCGTGTCCTCGTAGGTGCTCTTGCCGTTGTAGATACCGTCGCCGGAGCCCCAGTTGAAGTGCTCGCCGAAGCCGAGCGCGTCGGCGAGTTCCTGAATGATCTGGAGGTCGGGCTTGGAGTTGTGGGCCGGCGGACCGGCCGGTTCGCTCCACTGGACCGCGCGGTGGGAGTTCGTCAGCGACCGGTAGTGTTCGTACTGGCTCGAGGCGGGTAACAACAGGACGTCGGCGTCGTCGGGCAGCGTCCCGGCGACGGAGGGGAAGACGTCGACGACGACCAGCAGCTCGAGGGCCTCCATCGCCCGCTTCATCTTCTCCATCTCGCTGATGGAGTTCGCCGAGTGGCCCCAGAAGAACACCATCTTCAGCGGATCGGGCTGGTAGAGGTTCGACTCGTGGAGCCGATCCTCCTGCTGGAGCGCCGCCTCGTACCAGCGGGCGACGGTCAGCCCGGGCTGGAACATCATCGACCGAGTGTTGACGTCCTCGGGTCGGTGGGAGTCCTGCTGGTCCTCGCCGAGTTCGTCCTGAACCTCGTGGTCGACCTCGGCGGGCGGGATCGTCTCCTCCTCCTCGCCGAGTTCCTCCCAGAGGTCCTCCGGCATCGCGTCGAACCGGTCGTACAGCTCGTCGAAGTCCGTGCTGCCGTCGGTCCAGGGACTCTCGGTCCAGACGTTCGCCCAGTGGGTCCACGATCCAGCGGAGGTGACCGAGTAGTAGCCGGGCAGGTACTCGGCGTCGACGCCGAGGTCCGTCGCGCCCTGGACGTTCGCGTGGCCGCGCATGACCTGCAGGCCGCCGCCGCTGCGGGCGGCGCTGCCCGAAGCCAGACTCAGGAGCGCATACGAACGGATGTTCTGCGTTCCGTTGTTGTGCTGGGTACCACCCATCGCCCACTCGATCTGGACGTTGGGCTTGTTCTCGATGATCATGTCGCCGATCTCCTCGAGATCCTCGGGATCGATCCAGGTGAGTTCGGCAACCGTCTCGAGGTCGTACTGTTCGAGTTCCTCGTAGGCGTCCTCCCAGCCCTGGACGCGGTCGTCGAGCATCTCCTCCTCGAGTTCGCCCTGCTGGTCGAGGTAGTTGACCAGCCCCATCATGATCGCGACGTCCGTGCCGGGTCGCATACGATAGAAGTAGTCGGCGTGAGAGGACGTCTTCGTGTATCGGGGGTCGATCGAGACGATGGTGCCGCCGCGGGCCTGGCCCTCGAGGATGTGTTGCATCGCCACCGGGTGGGCCTCGGCGGGGTTTTGCCCGATGATGATGTTGAGATCGAAGTTGCGGTAGTCGTTGATCGTGTTCGTCATCGCGCCGAACCCCCAGGTGTTCGCGAGGCCGGCGACGGTCGGGGAGTGACAGATCCGGGCCTGGTGGTCGACGTTGTTCGTACCCATGAAGGCCCCGAGCTTGCGGAACGCGTACGCCTCCTCGTTGGCGTGGTGGGCGCTGCCGAGCATCATGACGCTGTCGGGGCTGTACTCCTCGAGAATCTCCTCGTGTTTCTCGGCGATGAGTTCGTAGGCCTGGCTCCAGGAGACCTTGCGCCACTCGCCGTCGACCTTCCGCAGCGGCTGTTTGAGCCGCCGATCGGAGTGTTCGGTCTCGAGGATACCGGCACCCTTCGAACAGAGCGAGCCGTTGTTGATCGGGTTCTCCTTCCAGGCCTCCATTCCGACGAAGGAGTCGCCGTCCTTGACGGCCTTGAACCCGCAACCGACCGAACAGTAGTTACAGATGACCTTCGCGGTTTCGGCGTCGTCGTGGACGCCCTCGGGCTCGTCGTCGTCCTGGCTCATGACGTGGCCCGTCGCGCCGCTGCCGAGGATCGTCGCCCCGGCGAGCGCGGACGCCTTCATGAACGACCGCCGGTCGAGGTCGAGCGTTACTGGTTCAGCACTCATGTTGTCCCCACGGTTGGTGAGAGATCGTAGTACATATCCGATACATCCACAGTACCCGCACGAACCGTCTTGTCGTTCATAAACGTTGTGCAAGGACAGATTGGTAGTTGAATTTTTTACACAAACCCGTAACCATTTTCGCTAGCTCCGATCGGCGATACGATGGTCTGCTACCATCTGTTCCGACTAACACGAAACATCTTTGCAGATCGGGCAAGGACAAAGCCGTCAATGAACACTGGGGCCTTCGTCTGCTCGTGTGCCGGGACCTGCGACATCGACCTCGAGGCCGCACGGGAGGGGATCGACGACGTCGACGTCGCCGCCAGCTCGCGGCTGCTCTGCGGGGACGGGCTCGCGGGAATGGAACACGTCATCGAAGAGCACGAACTCGATCAGCTCATCGTGACCTGTCCGGAGGCGAGCGCCCAGGAGCGAATCAACGAGGCGGCGACCGAACAGGGACTGCACCCCGACGCCGTCGAGTTCGTCGACCAGCGCGAGAGCGCCGGCTGGGTCCACGACGAGCCCGAGGCGACCGCGAAGACCGCCCGACTGGTCAACGCGGCGAAGGCGGGCATCGAGGAGGAGGCGGTCCACCG
>NZ_JBLRWX010000097.1:0-12231 GCF_047921035.1 Natronococcus sp. | reverse complement strand
GAGAACGCGGCGGGCGTACTCGCGGCGCCCGAGATCGCGGGCGCGGATCCGACCGACGCGCTCGTCTTCGGTGCCGAGGACCTCTCGGCGGATCTCGGCGCGACCCGGACGCGGGAGGGGACGGAGGTGCTCTACGCTCGCGAGCGGGTCGTCCTCGCCGCGGCGGCACGGGACTGCGAGGCGATCGACACGCTCGTCACCGACTTCGGCGACGAGGAGCGCCTGCGCGAGGACGCCGCGTTCTCGGTTCAGCTGGGCTACGACGGCAAGCTGGCGATCCACCCCGCCCAGGTCGGCCCGATCAACGAGGCGTTTACCCCCGACGCCGACGAGGTCGAGTGGGCCGAGCGCGTTCTCGAGGCCGAGCGGGAGGCCGACGAGGCCAGTCGGGGGGTGTTCGAGGTCGACGGCGAGATGATCGACGCCCCGCTGATCGCCCAGGCCGAACGGATCCTCGAGCGGGCGTCGGCATCGAACTAGCAGGACAAGGAACCTAGAACGACCTAATATATCTGTGACGTATCCGATTGTGACTGGTATTCGCTACGCTTATCCACCAGTCGACGAAAGACCCCTCGTATGACCGGGCAGGCGAACCCATTCGAGAGTCTCCAGTCACAGATCGACGAGGCCGCCGCCTACCTCGACGTCGAGGACGACGTCCTCGAGCGGCTGAAACACCCCGAGCGCGTTCTCGAGACGAACCTCACGATCGAGCGCGACGACGGCTCGCTCGAGCGGTTCAAGGCGTTTCGCTCCCAGTTCAACGGCGACCGCGGTCCCTACAAGGGCGGGATCCGCTACCACCCGGAGGTCAACCGCGACGAGGTGAAGGCGCTGTCGGGCTGGATGGTCTACAAGTGCGCCACCGTCGACATCCCCTACGGCGGCGGCAAGGGTGGCATCGTCATCGATCCGAAGGAGTACTCGGAAGCCGAACTCGAGCGAGTTACCCGCGCGTTCGCCAAGGAGCTGCGGCCGATGGTCGGCGAGGACCGGGACATCCCCGCGCCCGACGTCAACACCGGCCAGCGGGAGATGAACTGGATCAAGGACACCTACGAGACCCTGGAAAACACCACCGAACCGGGCGTCGTCACGGGAAAAAACCTCGCCAGCGGCGGCAGCGAGGGCCGTGTCGAGGCGACCGGGCGCTCGACGGTGATCGCCGCCCGCGAGGCGTTCGACTACCTCGGCAAGGATCTCGAGGGTGCGACCGTCGCGGTCCAGGGCTACGGTAACGCCGGCTGGATCGCCGCCAAACTGATCGACGAGATGGGCGCGACCGTCGTCGCCGCCAGCGACTCGAGCGGCGGGATCTACAACCCGGACGGGTTCGACCCGGTCACGGCCAAACAACACAAAAACGAGACCGGCAGCATCGTCGGCTACGAGGAGAGCGAGGAGGAGATCACCAACGAGGACGTCCTGACGATGGACGTCGACCTGCTGATTCCCGCGGCCCTCGAGAACGCCATCGACGCCGACCTCGCCGAGGAGGTCGACGCCGACGTCATCTCGGAGGCCGCCAACGGCCCGCTCACGCCACAGGCCGACGAGATTCTCGCGGAGGGGGACGCCTTCGTGATCCCCGACATCCTCGCCAACGCCGGCGGCGTCACCGTCTCGTACTTCGAGTGGGTCCAGAACCGCCAGCGCTTCTACTGGGACGAACAGAAAGTCAACGAGGAACTCGAGGAACACATCGTCGACGCCTTCGACGCCCTGATCGAGACGATCGAGGAGAACGACCTCGAGAACCCCCGCACCGCGGCCTACGTGGTCGCGATCGAGCGCGTCGCGAACGCCTTCGAGGAAGCCGGCAGCTTCCCGTAGTCCGCCTCGAGCTATCGATTCGGTTACAGGATCGCGCGCACGTCGACATGTTTTTGCCGACCCGGACGGACCGATCGACAGAGCGTGATCCGAGAACGGCTCTCCCGGTACCGCGAGCGCGTCCGCCGGGAGCTGACCACTGCCCTCCGCGAGGAACACACCCCCCACGAGGTGGGGCTGAGCTTCGCGATCGGGATCTTCGTGACGGCCCTGCCGACCGGGGGGCTCGGGATCGGCCTGCTGGCCGGGCTCGCGGCGTGGCGGTCCTGGATCAGCAAGCCCGCGATCATCGCCGCGATCGCCGTTCTCAACCCCCTCGTCAAGCCCGCCGTCTACGTCGGCAGCTACCAGGTCGGCGGTCTCATCTTCGGCGAGCGACCGCTTCGCTCGAGCACGACCGACGCCTCGCTGCTCGAGACCGGGGGGATCGTCGTCCGACAGCTCCTGGTGGGCAACCTCCTGATCGCCGCGGCGCTGTCGGCCTCGAGTTACGTCGTCGTCGCCCGGCTGACGCGACTCCACCGCGAACGGGCGGACGACCCCGCCGACGGGTCGTCCGCGTCGGCCGTCCTCGGCCTGTTCCGTCGCTAGACGAGGGTCTCTTCGAGACGATCTCTTCGTCGGGTGCTCGAGCGCACGCTCGGGTCGATGACCGCCTCGTCGTCGGAGCCCCGGTTCCGCTAGACGATGCCCAGTCCGTAGGCGAGCAGGGCGAGCCCCACCAGGACGGCGACGGCGCCCGTCCCTCGAGTGACCATCACCCGGTCGGACGCCTCGAGTTCGCTATCCTCGAACGGGGTCATCCCTTCCCGGCGCTGGGCCTCGACGATCGCGGGGGCGTACCGGATCCCGGCGATGCCGAACGCGAGGAAAACGATCCCGAGAGCCGTCGCGAGCATCCTACAGGCCGAGTTCGCGACCGATAACGAGATGCTGGATCTCGCTGGTTCCCTCGCCGATCTCCATCAGCTTGGCGTCGCGGTAGAACCGCTGGGGGGCGAAGTCGGTGGTGTAGCCGTAGCCACCCAGCACCTGCACGGCGTCCTCGGCGACCTCGCGGGCGGCCTCGCTGGCGTCGAGTTTCGCCAGCGCGGACTCCCGGGTAACGGGCTCGCCCTGATCGTAGCGGTAGGCCGCCTGATGGGTGAGCAGTCGGGCGCGCTCGGTCTTGCGGTGCATGTCGACGACCTTGTCCCGGACGGCGTCGAACTGTGAGATCGGCTGGCCGAACTGCTCGCGCTCCCGGCTGTACTCCTTGGCGTGCTCGTAGGCGCCCTGAGCGAGTCCGGTCGACAGCGCCGCGATCGAGATCCGCCCGCCGTCGAGCGTTTTCTTGGTCTGGTCCCAGCCGTCGCCCGCCTCGCCGAGCAGGCGATCCTCGGGCAGGCGGACGTCCTCGAGTTGTATCTCGCAGGTCGGCGAGGCGTTCAGCCCCATCTTGTCCCAGATCGTCGTCACCTCGAACCCGTCGTCCTCGCGGGGGTCGACGATGAACGTCGAGATCCCGTCGTAGCCGGCGCCGGGGTCGGTAACGGCCTTGACGAGCACCGAACCCGCCTCGGAGGCGTTCGTGATGAACTGCTTCGTGCCGTTTATGACCCACTCGTCGCCGTCCTTCTCCGCCACCGTATCCATGTCGGAGGCGTCCGAGCCGCTGCTCGGCTCCGTCAGCGCCCAGCCGCCCATGTACTCGCCCTCCGCGAGCGGGCGCAGCCAGCGTTCCTTCTGCTCCGGCGTGCCGAAGAGCTCGAGCGGTTTCGACGCCAGCGAGATGTGGGCGACGTAGGAGAGTCCGACCGAGCCGGAGACGCGTCCGATCTCCTCGGCGACCAGCGAGTACATCAGGGTGTCGCCGCCGAGCCCGCCGTACTCCTCGGAGATGGGGACGCCCATCATGTCGAGGTCGGCGAGCTGGTCGAAGATCTCCTCGGGGAAGCGGTGGTCGTCCTCGATCTCCTGGGCGATCGGCTCGATCTCGCCCTGGCAGAACTCCCTGACCGTCTCCTGGATCATCCGGTGTTCGTCCGGCAGATCGAAGTCCATGTGCAATACTTGCCAGGCCCCGGAATAAACGCTCCGGAAAAATGATCAACTACGGGGCCGGCTACCAGCCGCGGTCGTCGTCCTCGCGGTCGTCTCGATCGTCGCGGTCGTCCCGGTCGTTCCGATCCGCCGCGTCGCCCCAGCCGGCGTCGTCCCAGTCGTCGATCTCCTCGTCGTCGTCGCCCCACCCGTAGTCGCTCGTCCAGTCGTCGTTCTCCTCAGTGCGGTCGTCCGTCTCGGGCTGTCGGCTCGAGTCGATCCGATCCTCGGAGGGCGCCTCGCCGCCGTCGGCACGGATCGCCGCCCGCTGATCGGGGATCAGATCGAGGTCGGCGTTCGTGTCGCCGAGCACCAACAGCGCGTAGTACTTGAAGTAGGAGACGACGGGCACCTGGATCAGGAGGGCGGCGAGGACGAACGCGAGGACGGCCGCGAGCACCACCACGGCGGCGAGGACGGCGCCGATATCGCCGAGCGCGAACAGCAGGACCGCGACGACGACGAACGGAATCGCGACGACGATGCCCGCGACGAGCATGAGGATGCTGACGGCGATCCCGACCGCGGCCTGGATGATCCAGACGAGGACGAGGTAAACGACGTACTCGAGCCAGTTCGCGCGAGCCGTCGGCCAGAACCGGCGCCACGCCGAGAGCACGCCCCGCTCCTCGAGCAGCATGATCGGGGCGACGAACTCGGAGGTAAAGCGATTGATCACGGCGTAGACGAGGTAGGTGCCGACCGCGAACAGCGCCGCGAGGCCGACGACCCCGGCCGATCCGTCGATCCCGCCGAGGCCGAGTATCGAGGCGACAACGGGGGTCGCGCCGACGAGTGCCGCGGTCGCGATCAGCACGACCCGGAATCCGAACAGCCGAATGCCACGGCCGACGTTCGCGTTCGCGTACCGTCGAACGCGGACCGTCTCGGAGCGAAGCGACTCGATGAAGACGAACTCCATAATGGCCGCGACGAACGCGTACCCGAGCCACAGCAACAACAAGAAACCGACCGCGACGGCGGCGACGAGCAGCGCCTCCTCGGGGACGGCCTCGGCTCCGGGACCGGGGGTCTGCTCCGCTGCCGGCCCGACGTCTCCGGTCGGCGCCGACGGAAACCCGGTTCCCAGCCCCCCGACGAACAGCGCGACGATCGCCAGCCGGAGCCACAGTCCCGCCCGGACCGGCGTCAGAAAGTTCCGCGTCGCGTCGATCGCGTCACCGAGGTCGTCGACAGCGTCCATGCGTACCGGACCGTACCGTCGCGCTGTTGATAATAATACTGTTCCGCGTTCCGCGAGCGGTCGCGACGGGCCCGAATCCACACCCCGGACTGGTCTCGGTTGCGACAGTTCGAGAGGCATTTAACGCTATGGGCCCTCCGTTCGACGTATGGATATCCGCCAGCTCGCTCGCGGAACCGTCGAGTGGAGCCGCATCGAGCGCGTCGTCCGGACGCTGGCGGAACGGTACGGTCGCGAGGCGGTCCGCGTCGAGTTCCTCGAGGCCGACAACTGGCTGTCGACCCCCTGCGTCATCGACGACGAGTGGTTCGTCAAGATCGTCTCCCGACAGAACGCGCTGGTCCACGCCCTGCTGACGACCGGACGCAACGTTGGCGCCTTCTCCTCGGGGACGGAGGGCTTTTTCGACCGCTTCGACACGCCCCGCGAGATGGTCGAACACGAGTACGAGGCGACCAGGCGGATGCGCGAGATCGGCCTCAACGCGCCGCGTCCGATCGACGCCTTCGAGGTCAACGGGCTAGGCGTGCTCGTCCTCGAGTACCTCCCGGCGTTCGAGTCCCTCGACGAGGTCTCCGACGAGTTCGTCGCGGCCCGCGCCGTCGACCTCTTCGAGATGCTGGCGACGCTGCACGACCACGGGCTGGCCCACGGCGACCTGCGCGCCGAGAACATCCTGCTGTGTGACGGCGAACTGTACTTCATCGACGCCACCAGCGTCCACGAGGACCGGGTCGACGAGACGACCGCGTACGATATCGCCTGCGCGCTCGCGGTGCTCGAGCCCCGGATCGGCCCACGGGACGCCGTCGATGCGGCCCTGTCGGTGTACGACCCCGAGACGCTGCTCTCGGCCCGGCGCTTTCTGGACTTCGTTCGGCTACGCCCCGACCACGAGTTCGACTCGACGACGCTGCGAAGCGAACTCGAGAAGGCGGCCGATCTGGGCCGGCAGCGCTGACGGCAGGGCCTCCCGAGTGGCCGCTCGCGACCCCGCGAGTGCAGGCACTGGTCGTTTTTCCCGCTCTCCGTTATCCGATCTATGGGAATCCAACTCACCGAGGACGACGTCGGCAAACCCGTCGAGACGGCGGACGGCGAGCGGGTCGGCGTGGTCGCCTCCCTCGAGGGCGCGACCGCCGAGATCGACTACGATTCCGACGCGCTCGAGGCGATCAGGGGCGCGCTCGGCCAGAACGTCGACACCGATGCGGAGACGGTTTCGTTCGGGGAGGACGACGTCGGCGGGATCACCGAGGGAACGGTTCGACTCGAGCGTGCCGGCGCCGACGGCAGCACGGACGACGCCGAGAACGCCGGACGCGACGACGACGAACCGGTCATCGAACGCGACGAACGGACCGACGACGAGGGCTCCGGCGGCGGCCGACGCGACACCGGCCAGGGAACCACGGGAACCGACGACCTCCCCGACGAGTCCGGCCGCTCCGGCGAGGCGCTCGAGCCCGAAACCGAGGGGATGGACGAGGCCGGTGACGAGCGCCACCCGGACACCGAGGAGGCGCCCCCGGAAGGTGATCGAACGGTGACGCGGGACCGCGGCAAGGACGAGGATCGGTGAACCGCCTCGGCGTACCTCGCCTGTAGAACGACTTCGATCCCAGGCAAGACGGCCGCTGTTCGTACCGAGCGGCGAACACTACCTCGAGAAAACGTAACACAGAAGCGCCTGCTCCGAGCAACGAGAGACATGAGCCTGGACGGCGCGCTGTCGAGCGTTCGACTGACGCTCGATCTGTGGCACCCGAACTGCTGGGCCATCGAGGCGACCGATCGGACGGGGGGCGGCGTGCTCGCTCACGCGGTCTACAGCTCGCCGAAAACCGACGGGGAGAGACCGCACACGGTCAAGGGACTGTTCACGGCCTTCGGGGACACGTCGGCGGAGGTCGAGGGACTTCTGGATGCAATCCGTGACTCCGAGCACTCGGGCGAGGTGTTCGAACTGCAGGAACGGTTCGGACGTGCGCGCAACACGCCCGGAAACGTCGTCCGCGAGTTCTTCCTCGAGTACGACCCCACCGAGATGGTCTGTCCGACCCTGCTCGAGAACGGGTTCGTCCACAGCGCACCGGTTCGCATCGAGGACGGCAGCGAGACGTGGAAGCTGTGTTTCGCCGGTGATCGGTCCGGCATCGAGCCCTCGCTGGACGACGTCCGCGAGACGGCCGGCGCCGAAGTAACCGTGACGTCGATCACGACCGCCGACGCGCCCGGCCGCTCGGCGCGTACCCAGCGTCTCGACACGCTGACGACCGCCCAGCGGGAAGTGTTCGAACACGCCCGCGAGACCGGGTACTACGAGTGGCCTCGAGAGATCACGACCCGGGAGCTCGCGGACGACCTCGACATCGCGAAATCGACGCTGCTCGAGCACCTGCGCAGGGCCGAATCGAAGCTACTGGATCCGTAGGCGGGCGGTTCGGGTCGTCACCGTCTCCGATCGAGAGAGCGCCGCCTCAGCCCAGGATCGCCCGCAGCGCGAACGCGAGGTTCTCCTTGCGCTCGCGAACCCGCCGATAGAAGTACGACAGCCACCTGGAGCCGTAGGGAACGTACTGATACACGTCGACCCCCTGGGCGGCCAGTTCGTACTGGGCGTCGGTCCGAACGCCCATCAGCATCTGCACTTCGTAGGGCGTGCCGTGGGTCCGGTGTAACTCGCGTGCGCGGGCGACGACCGCCGGATCGTGGCTCCCGATCGCGATCCCGTCGTCGAACGACTCGAACATGTACTCGAGGAGCTCCCCGTAGACCTCGTCGACGCGGTCCTTGTCGGTGTAGGCGATCTCCGCGGGTTCGTCGTAGGCACCTTTGACCAGCCGGATCTTGCCGGGGGCGTCCGCGAGACGCTCGAGGTCCTCTCGGGTGCGCTCGAGGTTCGCCTGGAGACAGAGGCCCGCTCCGCCCCCGTGGCGACGGACGAGCGCTTCGTAGGCGTCGAGGGTGGCGTCGGTCGTCGTGTGGTCTTCCATGTCGACCCAGACGAACACGTCCCTGTTTGCGCCGTAGTCGACGATCTCGATGAGGTTTCGTTCGAACGTCTCCTCGTCGACGCCGAGGCCGATCTGGGACGGTTTCACCGAGATGCAGGCGTCAAGATCCGACGCTACGATATCGTCGATCAGTTCGACGTAGGCGTTTACGTCCGCCGCCGCGTCCGATGGGTCGTCGTAGTGTTCGCCGAGCAGGTTGAGAATGCCCGCAACGTCGCGCTCGTTGAGCGTCCGAACGTGCTCGAGCGCGTCGCTGGGCGTCTCACCCGCAACGAACTTGCTCGCGATAGGGGGGATCATTCGTCCGTATCACTCGACACGGACCACATAAGCCGCCACCCGACCAATGCGTTAGATATCTCTGTGTATGAAATTATCCTCGGACGGGGCCGACCATGATCGGTGGTGCTTACATAGGCTCGGCGTGTGAGTACAAACCATGTCGCAGCAAACTGGGACGCAACCACACCAGCATTACATCGCGGGAGAGTGGACCGACGGAAGCGGTTCGGAGACGTTCGCGAGCGAGAACCCGGCCACGGGCGAGACGCTGGCGGAGTTCCAGCGCGGAACCGCCGACGACGTCGACGAGGCCCTCGAGGCGGCCGAGGAGGCCTTCGAGGAGTGGCGCGACCTCTCGTACATCGACCGGGCGGAGTACCTCTGGGACATCTACCACGAACTCCGGGAGCGCCACGAGGAGTTAGGCGAGATCGTTTCCCAGGAGTGTGGCAAGGAGATCTCGGAGGGGAAAGCCGACGTCACGGAGGCCTGGCACATGGTCGAGTGGGCGGCGGGCAACGCCCGCCACCCCCACGGCGACGTCGTCCCCAGCGAGGTCGCGAACAAGGACGCCTACATGCGCCGCAAACCGCGGGGCGTGATCGGCTGTGTCACCCCGTGGAACTTCCCGGTCGCGATCCCGTTCTGGCACATGGCCATCGCCTTAGTCGAGGGCAACACGGTCGTCTGGAAACCCGCCGAACAGACCCCGTGGTGCGGCCAGATCATCGCCGAGATGTTCGAGGATGCGGGGATCCCCGAGGGCGTGTTCAACATGATCCAGGGGTACGGCGACGCCGGTGCGGCGATCACCGACGACGACCGCGTCGACACCGTCCTCTTTACGGGCTCCGCGGAAGTGGGCCAGGAGATCGCCAGCAAGGTCGGGGGCGAACCCGGCAAGCTCGCGGCCTGCGAGATGGGCGGGAAGAACGGCATCATCGTCACCGAGGAGGCCGACCTCGACATCGCCGTCCACTCGGCGATCATGTCGAGCTTCAAGACGACCGGGCAGCGCTGCGTCTCGAGCGAGCGCCTGATCGTCCACGAGGACCTCTACGACGAGTTCAAGGAGCGCTACGTCGAGATCGCCGAGGATATCGCCGTCGGCGACCCGCTCGAGGAGTCGACGTTCATGGGGCCGGCGATCGAGGCCGAACACCTCGAGAAGATCGAGAAGCACAACGAACTCGCCCGCAAGGAGGGCGCCGAAGTGCTGGTCGACCGCTTCGAACTCGAGGACGACGAGATTCCCGACGGCCACGACGACGGTCACTGGGTCGGCCCGTTCGTCTACGAGATCGAGTACGACACCGATCTTCGGTGCCTGAAAGAGGAGTGTTTCGGTCCCCACGTCGCCTTACTCGAGTACTCGGGCGATATCGAGGACGCGGTCGAGATCCACAACGACACTCCCTACGGGCTGGCCGGCGCGATCATCTCGGAGGACTACCGCCAGATCAACTACTTCCGCGACCGCGCCGAGATCGGCCTGGCGTACGCGAACCTGCCGTGTATCGGCGCCGAGGTCCAGTTGCCGTTCGGCGGCGTCAAGAAGTCGGGCAACGGCTACCCCAGCGCCCGCGAGGCCATCGAGGCCGTCACCGAGCGCACCGCCTGGACGATGAACAACTCGAAGGACATCGAGATGGCCCAGGGACTGTCGGCGGACATCCTCACTCGAGAGGACTGAACGGCGTCCTCGAGCCGGTTTCCGTTTTCGACGCGGCGACTTGCTGGACGACGCGATAGCCCGCGACCTCAGTCGCGCGATGACTCCGTTCGGTGCTGTCCCCAGAACCCGCCGTGTTTCTCGACGTCCAGATCACCCCGCACTTCCGCCTGACAGGAGAGCCGTAGCCCACCGTCGGGATCGTGGGGCGGCGCCGAGAGCCGGCGTTTCTCGCGGCTCGTGGGCTCGCTCACGGGGCCGTCGATCTCCACCGCACACGTACCGCAGGTCCCGTGGCCGCGACAGTTCAGCAGGGCCGACCGCCCGTTGTGCGGCGACAGCCCCGCCTCGAGCAGGACGTCCCGGAGGATCGCTCCGTCCTCGCAGTCGATCTCCCGGCCCTCGAAGGTAACCGTTGGCATGGGACGGCGTCCGCGGCGCGGAACGAAAGGCGTTCGCGAGGCGGCGGTATCGATGCGACTCACCGCGGACGGTCGCCGCGGCCCGGTACGGCGACGTCCAGTGGCGGGCCGCCCTCGAGAAGCGATGACCCGTTCCCCGAGCCGAAGACGGCGCTCGAGGTCGGAGGCGAAAGGAGTGGCGCGGGCGAAGGCGAGCCGACGGGAGTGGGTCGCTCGATTCCCGGGAGATCGAGCGAAGCGCGGCCGGAGCGACGCGCAGTGCCGGTCTGACGTGAAAAGCGCCTGTAACCGGCATCGAAGACAATGCCGTCGGTGGATAAAAAAACAGCGGTCGACGTCGGCTACAGCCGGCGGTCCCGAAGCGCGGGGAACTCCTCGCGGATCGACGCGATCGAGTCGGGATCGATCCCGGCGGTGACGAAGGCCGGATCGTCGCCGCTCGAGGCCAGCGTCACGCCCCAGGGGTCGTAGACCGTCGACCGGCCCAGCAGCTCGGCGCCGGCGTCGTCGAACTCGCCGGACCCGTTTACCGTCGCGACGTAACACTGGTTCTCGATCGCCCGCGCCCGCGAGAGGGTCTCCCAGTGTTCGATCCGCGGGTAGGGCCAGGCGCTGGGGACGACCAGCAACTCGGCGCCGGCGTCGATCAGCTCCCGGTAGAGCTCGGGGAATCGCAGGTCGTAACAGGTCGTCACACCGATCGTGACGCCGCCGACCGAGGCGGTCTCGATGCGCTCCCCGGGGACCAGCAGCTCGGCCTCGGCCGACTCGTAGCCGAAGAGGTGGTGTTTGCGGTAGACCAGCTGCAACTCGCCGCTGGCGTCGAACAGCGCGGCGGTGTTGGCCAGCCCCTCGTCGGCGGGCGTCTCGACGGCCTCGGTTTCGGCGAGATCCTCGACGATCGTCCCCGCGAGGACGGCGATCCCGTGGTCCGCTGCGGCCTCGCCGAGTCGGGTAAACGTCTCCCCCTCGAACGGTTCGGCGTAGCGCTGGTAGAGGTCGAACGCGAAGTAGCCGACGTTGAACAGCTCCGGCAGGGCGACCAGGTCGGCCCCCTCGTCGGCGGCCCGCTCGACCGCCTCGAGGGCGCGCTCGACGTTGCCCTCGACGTCGCCGGCCTCGATCTCGAGTTGTGCGAGCGCGAGGTCGAGCCCGTCGGCGCTCACGGCGATCCCTCCAGGTCGCGCTCGAGCGCCCGCCGGAGGTTCTCGAGCTCCTCGTCGAGGTTGCGCTTGAAGAACTTCTCGACGCCCGGCAGCTTCCCGTCGACGACGAACTCGTTCTCGAGGCGGCTCCCGGTCTCGGTCTCGACGATCCGGTGTTCGCCGGTGACGTCTAACCCCGTCGACCGTCCGGTGAACTTGACGTACTCGGGCGGACGGCGGGTGACGTCCTCGGTTTCGACGGCGACCGTCTGGCGGACGAGCGGAATCGGGAGCTCGACCTGCCAGGTCGCTCGTCGCCCCTCGGGGCCGTCGATGGAGTACTCCTGGACGACGCTGATCGCCCGGGCGCGGTTCTCCGGATCCGAGATGAACTCCCAGACCCGTTCCGGCGGCGCCGCGAGCTCGAACGACCGGTCGACGCGTACAGTCATGCAACTACGTCGGTCGTTCTCGGGTAAAAAGACCACGAACCCCTCATACGGTTTACTGTAGTCAATTACCGCCGATCGCCAGAACGGGGTCGGCGATCGGCGGTAAATAGTTACAGCAA
>NZ_JBLRWX010000096.1:0-12354 GCF_047921035.1 Natronococcus sp. | reverse complement strand
TTACTGTAGTCAATTACCGCCGATCGCCGACCCCGTTCTGGCGATCGGCGGTAAATAGTTACAGCAATCCGTATCAGTGGCTACTATCGTATGAATTCGCGCCTCCACTCGAGTCCTACGCCTCCGGATCGGGGAACTCGACGTAGGCGAACAGCGTCACGAGGATCCCGACGGTCAGCAGGAACAGGCCGCCGCCGATGGCGAGAAACTCCGCGGGCTGGGTGTGATCGGCGGCCGTCTGGGGGTGGCGAAGCACGCCGGCGCTCCCGAGGAGCAGGAACGACGCGAGTCCAGTCGCCGTCGCGACGAGGCCGGCGACGAGCTGGCGGTTCATACCCCGGGTTCGGAGCCCGCCCGATTGTAGGTTTCGAGACACGGCGGGGTCAGTCCGCGGCGGGACCGCTCGAGTCGACCCCCTCGAGTTCGTCCTCGTCGGGCTGTTCGGCGGTCGGCAGCGAGTCGCGGAACCGGTCGACGATCGACCGCGCCTCCGCGAGTTCCGCATCGCTCATCGCCCCGAGCAGGGCCAGCGCCCGGCGAGCGCGGGTTCGGCGCCAGGACTCCTGGCGGTGTTCGTAGGTGCGGATCCCGCGCAGGAAGTCGGGCTTCGAGAACTCGGGCCAGTAGGGGGTACAGAAGAACACGGCGGCCTCGTTGCCGTTGGCGTGCCAGGGCAGGAAGTTCGAGGTCCGCTCGTCGCCCCCGGTCCGGATGATCAGATCGACGTCCCGGACCGGCTCGTCGTACAGCCGGCGTTCGATCGCCTCGACGTCGATCTCTCCGGGGTCGACCTCGCCGGACTCGACGTCGCTCGCGACCCCGCGGGCGGCACAGAGCAGCTCCGAGCGACCGCCGTAGGCCAGCGCGATGTTGAGCACGAAGCGGTCGTAGTCGGCGGTTCGCTCCTCGGCGTAGTCGACGGCCTCCTGGACCCGATCGGGGAGCCGGTCGATAGCCCCGATCGCGCGGATCTTGACGCCGTTGTCGTGGACCCGTTCGGCGTCGGCGAACTCCCGAAGTTTCTCACAGAGCAGGTCGTACAGCGCCTCGCGCTCCTCGGCCGGCCGCTCGAAGTTTTCCGTCGAGAACGCGTAAAGGGTCAGTTCCTCGACGCCGACCTCCTGGCACCACTCGAGGACCTGCTCGGTCGTCTCGGCACCCGCACGGTGGCCGTCGGTCGCGTCCGCTCCCTGCCGGCGCGCGTACCGGCGGTTGCCATCCTGAATTACGGCGACGTGGGTCGGCACGCCGGCGATCTCCCTCGAGAGGAGCTGCTCGTAGGCCGCGTCCACGCGCTCACGGAGCCACCGATTCATCGTTCGACGTGAGGGTGGGGAGAAGTATGTGTCTTGTGTGTTACTCGCCGACGCCGACACGTCCTCACACGACACGCGAGGACCGATCGTGACGGCTATCAGGCCGGAGGTTCTCGTGTCGGCCGATGAGCGACACACTCGACGAGGATCTCTACCAGCGGACGAAGGCGTTGCTCGAGCCCGGCGAGGTCGAACTCAACGGCGCGATCGTCCACACCGAGTACGACGGCAGCGAGGACGTGCGGATGATGCAGACGACGATCGACGTCGGCGATATCATCGCCGAACACTCGGGGTACGACCCGACGGACTGCTACGTCTATTCGGGCAACGACGACCCCGACTTCTCCTCGAACCAACACCAGGGGCTGACCCTCGAGGACGAGGAGTTCGTCTGGGAGTGCCAGCAGCTGCTCCGGGAGGGCAGCTTCGACATCGTCATCTACTACGAGGCAAGCGCCGACCACGAAGCGATCCTCGAAGACATCCGGGAGCTGGGCCACGACGTCACCGGCGTCGAGGGCGAGTAGGCGATCGGACGGCGCGCCGTCGCCGCGACCGGCCCGGGTTCGACCGTCGCCGGGAGTGACTCGGCAGCTGTTGGCACTTTCCGTGAGGTGCCCTATCGAACTGGCCGTGCCGGTTCGCTTTTCACGGACGCGGCCCGACGATCGGGTGTACACACCGCGTCGACGGGCCTCGACGCGGACGTTCGAACTCGAGTCTACCATGATTCCGCTACTCCACGATTTCACGGGGACGACGGTGCTGGTCTTCGGCGGCGGGTCGGTCGGGGCCCGGAAGGCCCGCCGGTTCGCCCGCGAGGCGGCGGTGATCGTCGTCAGTCCCGACTTCGCCGACGAACGGTTCGGCGACGCCGAACTGGTCCGGGCCGCACCCGACCCCGCGGCCGTCGCCGGCTGGCTCGAGCGCTGCGAGCCCGCGCTGGTCGTTGCCGCGACCGATGACGAGGCGATCAACGAGGCGGCCGCGCGGGCCGCCCGGGACCGGGGTGTGCTCGTCAACCGCGCCGATCGCTCGGGCGAACGCGACCCCGGCAGCGTGGTCGTTCCCGCGACCGTCCGCGAGGACCCTGTCGTCGTCTCGATCTCGACGAACGGAACCGCCCCCGCCGTGAGCAAGCACCTCCGCCGGGAACTCGAGGACCACCTCGCGGGCGCCGGGGAGATGGCACGGGTCTGTGCCGCGCTGCGGACGGAGCTCAAGTCGCGGGACGTCGATCCGGTCCGTCGGCGCGAACTCGTCGGCGATGTCGTCAAATCACCGGACGTTTGGACAGATTTACGTACGGGAGCCTCCAAGCCATCCCAAGTGATCGAGGACGTGCTGAGCGAGAAACGGGCGACGGAGCGTGATCTGCCGTGAGTGGGATTATCACGGCCGCACGCGTGACACACGACAGCGGCAGTGTCGACGATCTCGCGGCCGCGAGCCCCGACAGCCAGCGGGCTGCCGTCGCGGCCCTCTGTGGTATCCCCGAGATCGAGGAGGCGTACGTCCTCTCGACGTGTAACCGGGTCGAGACCTACGTCGTCTCGAACGACGCGACGCTCGGTCGGGCCGCGCTCGAGGAGTTCTTCGCGACCAGCGACGACGACGCGCTGGTCGTCACCGGCCACGACGAGAGCCTGCGCCACCTGCTCCGGGTCGCCACCGGGCTCGAGTCGGTCGTGCTCGGCGAGGACCAGATCATCGGTCAGGTCCGAACCGCCTACGAGGACGCCCGCGGGGCCGGCGGCATCGGGCCGATGCTCGAGGCCGCCGTCACGAAGGCGATTCACGTCGGCGAGCGCGCCCGAACGGAGACCGCGATCAACGAGGGCGTCGTCTCGCTCGGCTCGGCCGCGACCCGGCTCGTCGCCGACGACGTCGCCCTCGAGGGCGCGACGGGGCTGATCGTCGGCGCCGGCGAGATGGGGCGGCTGGCGGCCCGCAGCCTCGCCGACGCCGAGGTCGCGGAGCTGCTCGTCGCGAACCGAACCGTCGACCGCGCCGCCCACCTCGCCGACGAGCTCGCGGTCGACGCCGACGCCGTCCCGCTCGGGGCGCTGGCCACCGTCGCCGACGACGCCGACGTCGTGATCGCGGCGACGGGCAGCGACGAGCCGGTCGTCGAACCCCACCACCTCGAGGACGGGGCCGAGCAGGTTGTCGTCGATCTGGGCCAGCCCCGCGACGTCGCGCCCGCGGTCGGCGGCCTGCCGTCGGTGACGGTGTACGATCTCGACGACCTCGAGTCGATCACCGCCGAGACCCGCGAACAGCGCGCCGACGCCGCCAGCGAGGTCGAGGCGATGATCGACCGGGAGTTCGAGCTGCTCTGTGACCAGTACAAGCGGGCCCGCGCCGACGAGGTCATCGCCGCGATGTACGAGTCCGCCGACCGGATCAAGGAGCGCGAACTCGAGCGCGCGATCGCCGAACTCGAGAAGGACAACGCCTCCCAGCGCGAGGTGCTCGAGGCGATGGCCGACTCGATGGTCAGCCAGCTGCTGGCCCCGCCGACCAAGAGTCTGCGGGAGGCCGCCGCGGAGGACGACTGGAGCACGATCAACACCGCCCTGCAGCTGTTCGATCCCGACTTCGGCGGCGAGCCGCCGCGGTCGCCCTCGATCGCCACGACGGACGATCTCGACCCCGCCGACGTTCAGGTCGGCGTCACCGATGACGACTGAGCCCGAGTAAGACGGCACAACCGTTATTTTCGTCCCTTCCGTTCGTCCGTTATGGCAGACCTGCTTTCGGATGACGAGATCGACGCACAGCTGCCCGACGGCTGGGACCGCGAGGGCGACGAGATCGTCCGCACCTACGAGTTCGACGACTACCTCGAGGGCGTGAGCTTCGCCGGGGACGTCGGCGAGGTCGCCGAGGAGCAGTTCCACCACCCCGAGATCCGCATCCGCTACGAGGAAGTCGAGGTGCGGCTGACCTCCCACGAGGAGGGCGGGATCACCGACGCCGACATCGAGATGGCCGAGCTGAGCGACGAGGAGTACGGGGGCTGATGGAGGCCGCGTACGTCTTCCGGGTTCGGCTCCGACTCGAGCCCGCCACCGGGGGCGTTCGGATCGGCGGCGACTCCGGTGAGACGTCGGTGACGGTCTCCCGGGACGCCCCCGAACCCGGCACCGAGGGGTGGCTGTTCTTCCGGAACACCCTCTGGCGGGGCGAGGTCGGCGACGCGGAACACGCCAGGCGGCTGGCGGCCGACTGGCTCGGCGAGCCACTCAACGCGATCGAGGCCGTCTCCTTCCGGGAGCTGCGGACCGACGAGGCCTACCTCGAGGCGCTGAAGGCCGAAATCGCGGCCGACCTCGAGGCGTTCAACGCCGACGACGTCTCCGAGGTGCTCTCGAAGTACCTGGGCTCGAGTATCCACGTCGTCGACGAACCATGAATCGAGCGACACGCATTTACTCACGAATCGCGTAGGTAGTCGTCCGAATGGTCTCCGAATACGACTACTGGCTGCTCGACCTCGACGGCACGCTCATCGACGTCGAGTGGTCCTACACCCGGGAGGTGTTCGACCGGGTCGGCGACCGCCTCGGCCGCGAGTTCACCGACCAGGAAGCCGACATCATCTGGAGCGGGCTCACCGGCTCCCGCGACCGCCAGCTCGAGGCGTGGGGGATCGACCCCCACGGGTTCTGGGAGGCGTTCCACGCCGAGGAGGACCCGATGGTGCGGGCCGAACAGACCTATCTGCACGACGACGCCGCCTTCGTCGCCGACCTCGACGTCCCCGTCGGACTCGTCACCCACTGCCAGGAGTTCCTCTGTGAGCCCGTGCTGGACAACGTCGGGATCCGCGACTGGTTCGACGCTCGCCTCTGCTGTACCGAGGAGACGGGCTGGAAACCCGACCCCGCACCCGTCGAGTCCGTCCTACGAGAACTCGGCGTCGCGCACAACGGCCACGAGGGCGTGCTGGCCGGCGACGGCGCCAACGACGTCGGCGCGGCCTGGAACGCCGGACTCGACGCCATCCACGTCGAACGGGTCGGCCACGAGCGCCGCGGTCAGTGCGTTCTGGGCGACTACCGCGTCGAGTCGTTCGACGAGCTACCCGGCGTGCGCTAAGGTTTGGACTCGCCGACCGGCTGGATCTCCTCGTTGACGAGCGTCTCGTAGGCGCGTCGCAGCCGTTCGGACAGCGCCTGGTGGGAGATCCCCAGCTCGTCGGCCAGTTCCTCCATCGAGATCTCCCGCGGGATCTCGAAGTAGCCCCGCTCGAGGGCGGCCTCGAGCGCCTCCTCCTGTTCGACGGTGAGGCTCGTCCGCGAGGGTGATCCCGGCGAGACGTCGGTCACCCGCCGGAGGTCGACGCCGATTCCGCGGTCGACGAGCCGATCGTGAGCCCGACAGAGCTGCTCCCGATGCGGATACCGGACGCGGGCCTGCCACCAGCCGTCGGTGCCCCAGCCCTCGAGCAGCGAGCCGCCGTCGGCGAGCAGCCGATCGCAGATCGTCCGTTCCTCGACGAACTTCACGTCGTACAGCAGTCGGTCGTCCGCCTCGACGAGCAGGTCGTACGTCTCGACGGACGGGTCGTCCGCGAAGGTGGCATCGACGGCCGTCCGGTCGGCGCCGGAGATCCAGAGGCATGGTTGAGAGCGCGAGACGGCTGCCTCGAGTTCGACCTGCAGTTCGGGAAGCCGATCGAACGTGGCCTCGAGCGTCGTATCCGCGGCCGGGATCCTGAACTCGGCGATGGTCGACATCGGGCTCCGTACACCGCGGGACGTTAAAAATCGCTGTTCAGCGGGCGCTGACTCTCCTCGTCGCTAACTCTCGTTTGCCACGTCGGCGAGTGCGTCCTCGAGTTCGCCGACGCCGGGTTTCTCGAGGCGGTCGGGGTTCGCGAGCACCCGAACCGGCTGGGTGCCCAGCGAGACGAATCCCAGCTCGAGGCGGTCGGCGGTCTCTCGGAGGCCGAGGCCGGCGTCGGCCTCGTCCGCGATCACCTTCCGCGCGGGGCTCTCGTGGGCGCGCAGCCCGAGGTCGAACCCGGTGATCGAGTCGACGATATCGCGGCGCTCGACGTCGCGTTCCTCGGCGAGGTCGGCGACCGCGGCGCCCAGGCTCGAGCGCAGCCCGGAGTCGGTCGTCCGGTTGACGAAGCGGTGGTCCTCGTCGACCAGGTCGGCCAGCCCCTCGATCCGGTCGGGGTTGCCGGGTTTGACGAGCAGCCCCCACTCGCGGTCCCAGCCGCCGAGTTCGACCGCCTCGACGTCCCGATCCGTCGGTCCTGCGACGACGGCGACGTCCGGAACCCCCTCCCGGAGCCGTCGCAGGCCGGGGCGGGAGCCCACCGAGAGGTATCGCGGATTGTCGAGCCCGTCGAGCAGCTGCGACAGCGTCGGATCGTCTTCGCCGACGCCCAGCAGCGTCGGCGGGCGGACGTCCGGCGAGAACAGCGAGACCGTGACGGGTTCGCCCGCCTCGAGGTAGTCCGTTCCGGGGTCGACCTCGACGACGCCGTCGGCCTCGGCCAGGCTGGTCGTCGCGCCGCTGCCCTTGTCGACGGGGTAGACCAGCGTTTCGCCGTCGCCGTTTCGGACGACGCCCACCGGCATCAGCCGCAGCCGCCCCTCGTCGTAGCGCTCCTGTCTGGCCATCCGGCCCTCGAGGGTCGCCGTCTCGGTCTCGGGAAGGCCGGCCGCCTCGCGGATCGCGGGCGCGACGAACGTTCGGAAGACCATCATCGCGGAGACGGGGTAGCCGGGGAGGCCGACGTACGCCGAGTCATTTAGCCGCCCCACGAGCATCGGCTTGCCGGGCTTGACGCTCACCCCGTGGAGCAACAGTTCGCCTTGCTCCTCGATCACGCGGTAGATCACGTCGACCGCGCTCGCACTGGTCGAACCCGAGGAGAGCACGAGGTCGCAGTCGTCGGCGGCCTCCCGAAGGATCCGCTCCATCTCGGCCTGATCGTCGCCGGCGTGGGGGTACAGCACCGCCTCGCCGCCGGCGTCCTCGACGCCCGCGGCGATCGTGTAGCTGTTGACGTCGTAGATCTCGCCGCGGTCGCTGTCGACGGCCTCGCCCGGACGGACGAGTTCGTCGCCCGTCGAGACGATTCCCACTGTCAGCTTCGATCGCACCGGAACGTCGTCGACCCCCAGCGCCGACAGCAGGCCGATGTCCCGCGGCGTGATCCGGGTTCCGGGGCCGAGCGCGCGCTCGCCCGCGGCGACGTCGGCGCCCGCGAACATGACGTTGTCTCCGGGGGCGACCGACGTGCGTACCTGTACCGTCTCACCGGCGGGGGTAGTTCTCTCCACGGGAACCATCGCGTCCGCGCCCGTGGGCATCACCGCGCCCGTCGAGATTTCGACGGCCTCGCCCTCGCCGACGGCGACGTCGGGCTCCTCGCCGGCGTGAACCTCGCCGACGATCTCGAGGTCGGCGGGGTCGGCCTCGTCGGCACCGAAGGTGTCCCGTGCGCGAAGCGCGTAGCCGTCGAGGCTCGCCCGGTCGAAGCCGGGGACGTCGAGTTCGGCGTCCAGTCGTGCCACGAGCACCCGTCCGCGAGCGTCGGCCAGCGAGACGTGGTCGATACCACCCTCGAGCGAGAGCGATCGGATCGCCTCGCGGGCCTCCTCGGGGGAGGCGAGATCGCGAAATTCCTTGCGGTCCATACTCGCAGTTAACGGGCCGGGGCTAAAAACGTCGGCCGATCGCCGCGGGGGAACGGTTACAAGTCCGAAGGGAGTTTGACGTCGTATGTCACGGCTCGAGCTCGCCGACCGCGAGCGCGATCGGATCGCTGCGCTGTTCGACCGCCACCTCGAGGTCGGCCTCCACCACGGCGCCCAGCTGGCCGTCTACGCCGACGGCGAACCGGTCCTCGACCTCGCGGGCGGGACGACCGGTCCCGACGGCCGGGAGACGACTCCCGAGACGCGCCACCTCCTGTTCTCCTGTACGAAGCCCTACGCCGCGGCGACGCTGCACGCGCTCGTCGACGACGGCGCGCTCGCCTACGACGACCGGGTCGTCGACCACTGGCCCGAGTTCGCCGACGACGGGAGCGAGAAAGCCGAGATCACGGTCCGACAGGTGCTCAGCCACACCGCAGGGCTCTCCGAGAGCGGGCTCGACGACCGCCCCGACCTGTGGCCCGACTGGGGACGCGTCGTCGAGGGCCTCGAGGACGCCGACCTCGTCTCGACGCCCGGCGAGGAGCCGGCCTACCACGCACTCACGTTCGGCTGGCTCGTCGGCGAACTCGTCCGCCGCGTCTCGGGCTCGCGGATCGAGACGGTCGCCGCCGAGCGCGTGTTCGACCCCCTCGGGATGGAACGGACGGGAATCGGCCTGCGCGACCACGAACCCGACGACGTCGCCACGCTCGTCGCCTTCGACGCCTTCGATCGCTGCCGAGATCCGGGGGAGGGGCTGGGCGACAACGCGTCGGTCGCCGCGCCGTTCAACACCGAGGCGATCCACCGGGCCGTGATCCCGGCTGCGAACGGGATCGGCACCGCCCGCGACATGGCCCGCTTCTACGCCTGCCTCGCCAACGGCGGCGAACTCGAGGGAACCCGCATCCTCTCGGCGGCGACCGTCGACGCGATGACCGGCCTCGAGGTCGAAACCGACGACGACGGCACCCTCTCGAGACCCCGGCGGTACGGACTGGGGGTCTACAAGGGCGGCACCGCCGCGAGTCCGTTCGGCTCGCTGGCCCCCGAGCGTGTATTCGGCCACGCCGGCCTGGGCAGCAGCGTCGGCTGGGCCGACCCCGAAACCGGGGTCGCGTTCTCGTACGTCACCAACGGCGTCCGGGACGGCTCCTACGAGCATATGGCCCGGGTGAACGCCCTCGCGGACGCGGTTCGGCTCGCGCTCTCCGAAGCGACGTAGAACCTGTCTTGTCCCTCGAGCGCGAACGACTGGTATGGTACGATTCCGACGCCTGGCCGTCGTCGCGGCGCTGGCCTGGACCGTGACGGCACTGGCCCAGTTCGTCGCCTGGACGGCGACCGAGGAGAACGAACGGATCGAGTGGACCGAACGCCGAAACCTGTTCCTGCTGTGCTCGAGCCTCTCGACGAACGCGCTCGCCGCGACGACTATCTACCGATATATGAGGCGGTTCCGGCGGGCTCGCGCCGAGTGACGAGTCCGGGGGACGGAGCTACTTTGTACGACGTCGTCGAAAGCGAGGGTATGGCGAGCGATATCCGGGAGTTCGTGGCCGAGGACCTCTGGCTGCTGCTCGGTATCGTCACGTTCGCCCTGATCAGCATCGTCGGCGTCATCGGCCTCGAGGTCGTCGCCGGGCTGATCGCGATCGTCGGCTGGTTCCTGCTGGTGCCGGTGTTCCTGTTCTGGGGCGAGGAGATCGCCGCCCTCCTCTTCGAGGAGCCGACCGCAGAGTCGTCGACGCCGGCCGGCTCGGACCGCGACGCGGTCGAAGAACTCAAGCGCCGCTACGCCGCCGGCGAGATCGACGACGACGAGTTCGAACGCCGACTCGAGCGACTGGTCGGCGTCGAAGACGTCTTCGAGAGCGTCTTCTCCGATGGCTCCTCGACGGGCCGATCGAATTCCGAGGCCGTCCTCGAGCGGGAGGCGGAGCGGAACGGGTAATCGCCGTCTTGCGGAGCGACGTTTCCGAGGACGCGGACGCGGGCGCGGTTCGTCACCCGATCCGACGCGTCGTTTCAGGATCGGTCCGCGAACTCGACGAGAAACGTTTCGTCGCCGCGATAGGTGATGTCGGCGATCTTGATCGCGTCGACAGCCACGCCGTACTCGGTTAGCTCGTAGCGCAGGTCCTCGAAGTAGTCGTAGTCGCAGCACATTCGACAGAACGGCCCCTCGAACTGCACCGTGAACGAGTCGTCCGTCGAGCCGACGACCGTTGCTGTAGCCATCGGACTCCTGTACTCGTTGTACGTCGTGACCGCGTTCTCGAAGGTTGCGGGTGAGACCATTGGTGTGTTTCGCAGATCGGGAGCGAGAGCGACGGTCAGGGATGTGACTCCCAGTCCTGAACCGCGACCGTCTCCCCGGCGGGGATCCCCTCGAGCCCGTCATCGACGACGACCCAGCCGTCGGCCAGCGCGACGCTCGAGAGTACGCCCGACCCGCTGGCTCGCGTCGGCGTCGCCGCGAACGCGGGGCCGTCCTCGCCCTCGCGCTCCTCGAGCTGGACCCGGGCGAACGTTCGGGTGCCGGGCTCGCTGGGAATCTTCCGCTCGAGGACGGCCTGGGTTGTCGGGTGAGGGTCGGGCGTCGTCCCCTCGAGCCAGCGCAGCGTCGGCCGGAGGAACTGGACGGCGTTGACGATGCAGGCGACGGGGTACCCCGGGAGCGCGAGGACGGGCGTGTCCTCGACGATTCCGAGACAGACGGGGTGACCGGGTTTGAGGCCGACGCCGTGGACGAGCACCTCGCCGAGGTCGTCGATCACCTCGGGCAGCAGATCCCGCTCCCCCACGGAGGAGCCGCCGGTCGTGACGACGACGTCCTTCGTCAGGTCGCGCTGGATCGCCACTCGCAGCGACTCGGCGTCGTCGGTGACGACGTCTCGATAGGTCGCGTCGGCACCCCAGCGTTCGACCATCCGCGAGACGGTGAGCCCGTTGGTCTCGATGACCTCGCCGGGGCCGGGATCGGACTCGACCAGCTCCTCGCCGGTCGGGATCACCCCGACGGTCGGCCGCTGGGCGACCTCGAGGCGGCCGTAGCCGACCGACCGCAGCAGGCCGAGGTCGGAGGGGCGCAGCCGGTGGCCGGCCTCGTACAGCCGCTGATCGGCCTCGACGTCCTCGCCGATCGGGGCGACGTTCTCGCCCTCCGCGACGGCGTCGCCGACCTCGAGTTCGCCGACGTCCGCGAGCTCCTCGACGTGTTCGATCATCACGACGGCGTCGGCGCCGTCGGGCAGCGCGCTGCCGGTGTGGACCCGGACGGCGCTCCCGGGGTCGACGGGGCCGTCGCGGTCGCCGATCCGGAGCACCTCGGGCGAGCGCTCGCTCGCGCCGAAGGTGTCACCCGCCCGGACGGCGTAGCCGTCCATCGCCGCCCGCCGGTAGTGGGGGACGTTCCGGGCGGCGTCGATCGGCGCGGCGAGCACCCGTCCGTCGGCCCGCTCGAGCGGGACCGTCTCCGTTCCGGTCGGGGGATCGTCCCGTCTCTCGAGCGTGGCATCCCTGCAGATCCGGCGCGCCTCGTCGACGGGCGTTCGCTGCTTGAACCCCGCCTCCTTGCGCTCGCTGTCGGCTCCTTCCATACGCTGACTCCGGTCGTCGGGACCCAAAAGGGTACGGGACGGCACCGGGAACTTACGGTCCGGAATCGACCGCTACCGCGGGCTTTTTCGTACCCGCGTTCGAACCCACGGCCATGTCAACGCTGCGCGACGCGTTGCGGGACCTCTCGGACGACGTTTTCTTCGATCTGCTCGAGAGCGACGACGCGTACCTCCTCGTACTGGACGTTCCCGGCGCCACGCCGGAGTCGGTCTCGGTCACGGTCGCCGACGAAACGATCGCCATCGAGGCGCGCCGCGAGAAGCTCGACGACAACCAGTACCGGTACCTCGAGGAGAACCGGCCGCTCCTACTGGATCTCGAGCTTCCCCTTCCCGCCGACGCCGCGACCGAGACGGCGACGGCCGTCGAGCGCGGCGTCCTCGAGCTGACCGTTCCCAAGCGCCCCGAGGGCGGCGAGGCGCCGCTCGACCTCGCCGACGGCGAGAATACGGGGTGACCGAGACTGGCAACACTCCGCGCGTACCGCCGGTTCGTCGCCGTCGCCTGGCAGTTCCTGCCGCTGTTGCTCGCGTACGCCCGCGACCGCCGCCGGTTCCTGCTGTTCGGCTCGCGACGACGGGTCGATCCGGAGACGCGAGGACACCGCGCGCAGGTGCTGCTCGAGCGCATGCGCGGGACCCGCGACGAAAACGGTTGAACGGAATACACCCTTGATCTGATGGCGCGCCCGAAGGGATTCGAACCCCTGACCTCTGCCTCGAGAGAGCGCTTCGATATCCCCT